>DATLIL010001315.1:0-4899 GCA_035539475.1 Polyangiaceae bacterium | reverse complement strand
CAGTCGGGGCGAGCTCCCGCTGAACGACGCAGCTTCTGGCGTGTCGGCGCCGTGCTCGTCGCGCTCGGCGTGGCGGCGCTGGGCGTCGCCTGGCTGACGGTGCCCGAGCGCGTCAACGCGGTCATGACGGCGTTGCTGCCGCACGCACCCGAGCCCGCTTCCGCCAAAGAGCCCCTGCCTTCGGCGTCCAGCGCGGCAGCGCCGGAAGTCAGCGCAGCACCCGTTACGAGCGCAGCTCCGGAAGCCAGTGCGGCACCCGAGGCGAGTGTGGCACCCGAAGCCAGCACAGTCCCCGCGGCGAGTGCCAGCGCGCCCGCAGCCGCACCGGCTCGACGTCAGACGCAAAGGCGCTCGAAAGAGAAAGACTCACCTTTCAAGGATCTCGGAGGGCGACAGTGAGGCGGCCGGCCCGAACCGCGGCGATGACCGCGTTCATCATGCTCTGCAGTGTCATGCCGAGCGTTGCGCAGGAAGAGAGCGGCACGGAAGAAGAAGTGCAGGACAAGGGTCCTTCGCCTCAAGATCGCGCTCTCGCGGAGGCGCTGTTCCGAGAAGGCAAGAGGTTCGGCGAAGAGGGGCGAATCGCCGAGGCCTGCAAGAAGTTCAAGGAGAGCCAGCGCCTCGATCCGACGCTGGGAACGCTGCTGCATCTGGCAGCGTGTTACGCCGAAGAAGGCAAGACGGCGAGCGCGTGGGCGGCCTACAACGCCGCCGCGGACATGGCTCAGCGCGCCAAGCAAAAAGAGCGCGAGGAGCTGGCGCGAGAACGCGCCAACGAGCTCGAGGCCAAGCTCTCCCGACTCACCGTCACGGTCGCGATGGCGCACGAGGGCATGGTCGTGGAGCTCGACGGCAGTGTGCTCGGAGAAGGAACGCTGGGAACTGCGCTGCCGATCGATCCCGGAGCTCACGTGCTCAAGGCCGGCGCGCCGAAGAAGCGCGAGTGGTCGCAGCAGTTCGAGGTGCCAGCCGAAGCCGGCACTCAGAACATCGAGGTGCCGGCGCTCGAAGATCTTCCGGTCGCAGCGCCGCCGGTCGTGGCGCCCAAGCCGGCCGAGCGCCCCACTCCGCAGCCCGCCCCCAGCAGCAACAAGCGTCCCATCGGCATCGCGCTCGGCGCCGTCGGACTGGTCGGGATCGGCGTGGGCAGCTATTTCGGGCTGCGCGCCAAGTCGCAGGCGGACGACGCCGATCGCTTCTGTCGCGGCAGTGTCTGTACGGAAGAAGGCCTGGCCGGCCACGAGGATGCGCGTAGCTCGGCGTTCATCGCCAACATTCTGTTCGGCGTCGGTGTCGTCGGTATCGTCAGCGGTACGTACCTGATCGTCACCTCGGGGCCCGACACGTCGACGCAGCAAGCGTCGGTCTGGCTTGGCGCGGGCGTCGGACAGGTGGCGGCGGGAGGTTCGTTTTGAGCCGTACGGCGTCGTGGCTCTGGATCGGAGCCACCGTGGCCGGCATCACGGGCTGCGAGCTCGTGCTCGGCCTGGAGGAGCACACGCTCGGTCCGATCACCGACGGCGGCACCGGCGGTATGAATCAAGCCGGTACCGCGGGCAGTGACACCAGCGGCACCGCGGGCAGCGCGGGAACGAGCGGGTCGTCGGGCAGCGCAGGAACGCCGAGTACGGGCGGCGCACCGGCGGCGGGTGCGGGCGGTGAAGCCGGCGCCGTGGCAGGAGCTGGCGGCGACGCGGCCGGCAGCGGCGGCGTGGGCGGAAACCCGGAGCCGTGTCTGCTGTGCGAAGCGGAGACGGCGATGATTCATCGCTACAGCTTCGACGGCACCGGCACCGCGGTGGCCGACGGCATCGGCACCGCCAACGGCACCGTGATGGGCGGCCCGACCTTGTCCGGAAACGGTACGCTCGTTCTGCAGGGCGGTGCCGGGACCGGCGACTACGTCGATCTGCCCGACGGCCTCATCTCCGATCTCACCGACGCGACGATCGAAGCCTGGTTCATCTGGAGCGGCGCGAACGACTGGCAGCGCGTGTTCGACTTCGGCAGCAGCACTGGCACCCAGAGCGTGACCAGCCTCTTCTTCACACCCCAGTCCAATGTGGGCGGGATCCAGGCTTCGTTCAAGATCACGGGCGGCCTGGCCGCAGAGGTCAACGTCGCCAGCGCGCTGACCTCCGGCGTGCAGCATCAGGTCGTCGTCGTGGTCGAGGGTGACACGATGCGACTCTACGTCGACGGCGTTGCGCGCGGTCTGATCAGCCCGGTCGGAGGGCTGGGGAACATCGACGACACCAACGTCTGGCTCGGCCGTTCGCAGTGGTCGGGCGACGAGTACTTTGGCGGCACCTACGACGACTTCCGCATCTACGACGCGGCGCTCAGCCCGGAGATCGTCACCGCTCTGCACGAAGCCGGCGCCGACCACCAGTTCTAGTCAGGGCATCTTGTTGGGCCTGGGGAGCTTGGCGCCGCTCTGCACGAAGCGAACGACCTCCTCCATCAGTGCCTTGTCGTTGCTCTCGCACTCGGCGGCCACGACGCCGAGGTTCCTGCCCTTGCAGGCCTTGCGGCGCGCCTCATAGGCCGCCGAGACGTCGGGCTCGGCCTCGAGCAGGTTGCGCAGCGGCAAGCTGAGCTGGCGCCACTCGAGCTTCGAGTAGACGACGTTGCGCGGGCGATCCGCCGAGAAGTCGCCGTCGTGGATCGTGGCGCAGGCGCCGTTCCAGCGCAGCACGTCGTAGCCCGAGGTGTCCCCCACCTCGATGCCGCCTTCGCCGCTGCGACGCCGAAGAGCGATGACCTCTTCACCGCGCCGCATCTTGTCGCCGAGCAACGAAGCGCCGCCCGAAGCGTTGAACGGCTCTGCGTTGGCCAGCATGTAGAGGCGCTTCCACGGCGTGCCCGGGCGGAACATGTGCAGCGCCACGTCCGGGTAGACGTCCTCGCACAGGCGGCGCACCCAGCCCGGCGGCGGGACGCATTCGCTGCGGTGCCTCTTGCCCTTGGCGCAGCGCCTGGGAATGCTGCCGCTCACCGTCGAATCCTGGGCGGCCGCGATCTCCGACGACTCGTCTTCACCAGCAGCGTCGGCAGACGATCGGGGCTCCGCGTCGGCTGACGAGGAACCACACCCCAACACGAGAGCAGACAAGAGCAGCAGCCAGCGCATCGAAACGGACTCCCCGGTTAACCCAGCGGAGTCGCTCCGACAAGAAGCTAGCGGCGCTGATAGCGATAGCGAAAAATTGAAGCTTCGAGCCGCGCCGAAACTCAACAACGCGGCGCGCCGTCACTGCGGCAACGCGTGATAGAGCGGCAGGCCGGCAGGCGCGGGGAAAAAGGCGAGCCCACCGGCGTTGGTGATGCTGCTGCTCTGAATGATGACGGCGGGCTCGGTGGGAGCGCCCGAGCCCGAGCTCTCTCCAAGCTGCTCCGCGCTCAGCATGCCGAAGCGCTCGCTGTCGAGAATGATCCAGAGCGCGTTGCTCTCGTCGAAGGCCAGACCTTCGAGCAACGCGGTCACGCCGATGGCGACGCTCACGTCTGCGGCGACGTCGACCACACCAGTACCTTCCAGGTTCGCGGCGCCGACCATGAACACGAAGTTGCTGACGAAGTCGGTGGCCCAGAGATTGCCGGCCTGATCGAAGGCGAGCATGTCGGCGGCCAGCAGCCGGGTTTCGGGCGCGTCACTGACCGACAGAATGAGGTCGGCGGGCTCGGCGTCCGCGGCGTCGAGACGGCCGGCGTCGTAGCGGGTGATCAGGCCGTCGTCAGCGACCCAGAGATTGCCCGCGGAGTCGAAGGCGAGCCCCTGGTTGGCGGTAAAGGAGCTGATCACGACGTCGGTCTCTGCTTCACCGTTCAGCTGATCGGGTTCGAGCCGCATGACCTGCTCGTCGCAGGTGCTCAGCCACAGGTTGCCGTCGGGGTCGAAGGCCATGGCGCGGAGCGCCGGCAGACACGTGATCTGTGGCACGTCGACGCCGAGCGAGGGCTGAACCTCGGCGGAGTCACCGAGCAGGATGGCGTCGAAGCGCACCAGCATCGGATCCGCCACGGTCGGTCCGAACGTCCACAGGTTCCCATCCCGGTCGAAGGCGACGTCTCGACCCGCGGGAGCATCGATCGCAACGGGCGCGTCGAGGGCGGCGCTCTCCGCGAGATCGGCTGAGCCGAAGGCGACGAGCTCGACGTCGGCGCCGCTCGTGAGCCACAGCTTGTTGCTGCTCGGGTTCGCCGAGTACTCGATGGTGATCGCGAGCTCGCCGCCGTCGACGACGCAGCCACTGGCCGACGCGACCGTGGGCTCGTAAACGGTGCGCACGATGGGATCGAAATCGGTCACGCGCGCCGCGCTGACGGCGTAGAGACCCGCAGGCAGGTCCGGATAGATGCCGGGCTCGGCGACTCCGAGAGCGCCGGGGCCGGAGAGCTCGATCTCGGGCTCGAGCTCGTCGGGCAAACCCACGACCTCGATGGTCAGCGTGCCGATGCCCGCTGCAGAGCACTCGAGCGAGCCGTTGCCGCTGCTGCCACCGTTCTCCGAACCATCGGGTTCGGTCACGGCCCCGTCCCCCGCGCTGCAAGCGAGCGACATCAGTGAAGCGAACCCGAGCCATGGGCAGACGCGCAGATTCATCCCGTATCCTCCTGAACAGTTTGTTGCAGGCCACCCGAGCGGGCGCAACGTCGGGGCGCGGGGATTTGTGCGCGACAGTGCGGCGCTTTACTCGCTCGAGGATCTACGCGCTGTGGCGCGCGGCTTGCTCCGTGCTCGTAGCTCCATGATGCGCTCGCTCACGATTGCCTGCCTGATGCTCGCCTGCTCGTCGCGCGAGCCTCCGAGTCACGAGCGCGATGAAACTACGCTGCCGCACCAGAACACGGCGAGGAGCAGCGGGGGCGGCAGCGGCGGCACGTGGAGCGCGGGCG
>DATLIL010001314.1:0-3143 GCA_035539475.1 Polyangiaceae bacterium | reverse complement strand
GACCTGCCCGAGATCGCTCTTGTGGCAGCTCTGGCACAGGTCTTCGCCCGGCAGCTTGCTCTCGCGCTCGGCCTTCGACACGGCGTGGCAGCTATTGCAGCTCAGACAAGAGGGTTGACCCTGCTTGCCGCATTCGAGGCTCACCAGGTGGGCTGCGTGCGGAAATCGCGCCGGAGCGACGTCACGGCAGGCGGCCAGCGCCGCTGCCAGCAACAGGGCTGCGCCCAAGGAGAGCTCGAGGCGGAGCAAAAGGCTCACGGTCGCTCCCTCTCACGGTCGAAGGAATAGCCCACGCGCAGCAGCGTCGAGGCGTCGGCTCTGGCGTAGGGTGTGGAGGCCAGTGACGCCCCGAGCAAGAGCTCGAGCGCCGGCAAGGGTTCGTACGACAAGGAACCCGCGTAGAACGACGACGTGTTGCGGCCCTCGATCTCCGTGTCGTACAGGTAGTAGTAGGCCTCGAGCGTGCCCAGAAGGCTCGCCAGCCAGCGGCGGGACAGCGACGCGCGCAGCGAGTGATAGCCGCTATCGGGCCCGATCAGCCTAGTGTAGCCCAGCCGCACCAGGGTTCGGCGGCCGGGACCGGGCACTAGCCGCAGCGTGGTCTCGGAGCGCCCACCCGGATGTTCGCCGCGTTTATAGACGATGAGCCAGCCTCCAGCTTCGAGGGACGCGCGGTCGGTGACCCGGAGCTCGGCGCTACCACCAGCCTCGTCGAACGCATCAGTGCTGAACACCGAGAGCACGGACTGGCGCGACAGATAGAGCGCCGGTACGGCGTGCAAGTAGTCGACGGAAACGTCCACGGCGTCGTGGGGTGTCGCCGCGGCCAGCAGCCGCAGATCGGTCACGCGTTCGCCGTCGATATCGAGCAGCGTGCTGCCGGAGAGAGAGAGCTTTTCCGCCGGCGATCCGCGAGCATCGAGCCCCAGGTTTCGCCGTCCGAGGTCCCCGTGCTCGCGCTGCTCGTGCAGCGACGCGCTCGCGCTCACCCGTTCGGACCGGTAGCCAAGCCGTCCACCCGCGAGCCAGTCCCCAGAGCGCTCGGGGTCGGGCAGGGCCTCGGGGTCGCGCAGCAAGGAATCCGCGGCCGAGCCGAGCTGGTAGTAGCCTGGCCGCTGATCCCAGCGTGGCAGGACCGTGAAGCCGGCGTAGCCCTCGACGAAGAGGCCTGCAGGTAAGCCCAGCGCCAGGGCCGCGCCGTCGAAGCGGGTGAAACGCGCGGCGCCCCCTGCAGCGAGCTGCCTTCCTAGCCGGAGAGATATGCCTGGCAGGCGATAGCGAACGCTTGCCGTTTGCACGTCGCCGTCCAGTACCTGATCGACCTGGCCGCGAGCGACGTACGCTCGCGCCCAGCCGGACGCCTCGATGTCCAGGTTGTCCTCGGCCAGGGGCAGATCGAGCCCATTCGCGCGAAAATCGACGTATTGCTGAATGGGCAACAGAGTCTCGGTCGACACCACCGCGCCATCGGGTCCGGGCAACAGCGCTCGCCGAAACAGGCTGACGTAGCTCTCGGCGCGAAAGGACAGCTGGAAGCGATCGTGCTCCCCGGCGCCTCCCTCTGGCGTCTGCGCCGACACTGACGCTGCGCACAGCGCCAGCGTCAGTACCACCCGTCGCGCCGCGGGGGCCGCTGTCATGGAACTCGGTGTCTAGCGCACCGCGCGGTGAAACCGAACGAAATTCTGGTGCTCACAGCCAGCGGCGCCTTGCGAAGAAGACACTGACGGCGGCGGCCAACAAGCCTGAAAGCAGCAGCACCAGCCAGAATGCCTGGGGTGCTCCTGCCAGCGGCAGCCTGACGTTCATCCCATAGAAACTCGCTACCAGCACCGGCAACGTGAGGATCACTGCCACTGCCGCCATGAACTTCATCACCACGTTGAGGTTGTTCGAAATGATCGAGGCGAAGGCGTCCATCATCTGGCTCAGGATGTCACGCGACACGGTCGCTACCTCGAGCGCCTGACGGATCTCGATCAAGATGTCTTCGGCGGTCGAGCGAGCTTCCTGCGAGAACACCAAACCGCCGCCTTCTCGCAGCCGCTCGGCCAGCTGCTCCAGCGATTGCAGCGCCGTGGTGAAGTAGACGAGCGCCTTCTGGTACCTCAAGATCTCGAGTACCACGTCGTTCTCCAGCGCTTCGCGCAGGCGCTCCTCCAGGCCATCGACAGCGTGGTTGATGACGGCGAGATCCCGTAAGTAGGCGTCGGCCGTGAGGCGCAGCAGGTGCAGGATCAGGCGCTGGCGGGGCCATGAGCCCAGCACCGACTCCTGTCCGTGCAAGTTCGCCAGCACCGAGCTTCCGACCGCCGAAACGGCATAACAGTGGCCGTTGGCCATGATCAGGCCGAGCGGTGCGGTGACGAACGGCAACCCGGAGCCCGCTAGCGCCAGCGGGACCCGAAGGACCAGGAGCAGCGCGGAGTCGGTGGTGTGAAGGCGCGTGCGCTCGTCGGGATCCAGCGAGTGGCGGACGAACTCGTCCGGGAGCGCGCTGTTCGAGGCCAGCTCGACCCACTCGCGTTCCTGTGGGTCGAGCAGGACGCGCAGCGAGCCGACCGGCTCGTCCATCATGGCCTGTACCGTCGTCGTGGCAGGCCGCCCGAACTCGATGCGCTTCACGCGCTTGAAGCGAGCACACAGCGTGCCAGTCCCGGCGATCGTTTTTGCCGGCTTCGCAGACGCAAGGTTTGCGCGTGAGCGTGAGGCACGCAGACCTTGCGCGCCGAGCTGCGAAAACCGCTGCGGCAGGGCGTTGGTTTGGTTCTTGCTGTTGCTGCCCGCGGGTCCTGACGCGGAGACAGCCATGACGCAGCCAATGACACTTCCCAACTCCACCGTGAAGAGCAACCGCTCCATCTATGCGGCGCTGATCGCCCTTGCCGTCGTCTCCTGCATCGCCGCCGCAGTGTTCCTGTCGAGGGAGGATGAGGCTTCGGCGCCCGCGACCGGGACGAACGACGCCAGCAGTGCGATCAGCGTTCCGAGGATGCAGAACGTACCGCCGCCGAGCCAGAGGATGGTCCCCGAGGTGAAGCGCCGCTGACACGAGCCGGTCAGTTGGCGTCAGCCTTCGACCTTGCCCGGCTCAGACGGAAGACCGATGCGCATCACGCCGGCTCTACTCGCCTCCGCGCTCT
>DATLIL010001313.1:0-5435 GCA_035539475.1 Polyangiaceae bacterium | reverse complement strand
CCTGTCGGCGCGCGGCGAGCGCCGCAGATCAGGCTCTGGCCGCGCTCGCCCGACTGAACGACGCGCAGCCGAGCGAGGAGCGCCTGGCGATGGGTATCGCGCTCCACTTGGGCGAGGTCATGTACGGCAACATCGGCTCGAGGGATCGGCTCGACTTCACCGTCATCTCGTCGTCAGTCAACGAGACCTGCCGCCTCGAAGCCCTGTGCAAGCCGCTCAACACTCCCGTCACCCTGAGCGAGTCGTTCGCCAGAGCGCTACCTGGCGAGCGACTGGTCGATCTGGGTGAGCACGAGCTCAAGGGCGTTCAGGCACCGATCAGAGTGTTCACCTTCGCACGGCACCTGGAAGGTCACCCCGTGTAGCTACACGTGTACGCGGATCCAGAATGGCGAAGACCCAAGAGCGCAAGCAAGAGTTAGATCACCTCTACGCTTGGTGCCGTACCCTCCTTGCCCAATTCAAGCTGGTAACTCCCCCTTCGCTCGCCCCGCTCCTCGAGCCGTTTGGCGTCATCGTCGAAAATTCGTACCGAAAAGACGACTTGCCTGGGCTTCGGCAAATTGCAAAAGATCTGCTTGAGTCTGCTGGTGGGCTAACCAGCGAACAGCAGCGGGAGCTGGACGACAGGCTAAAAAGTGAAGTGGGGCGAGGACTCGAGAAGCCTGAGCGTGCCGCGCGCACTGAGAAAACCGTGATTGCCAGGGTGCTAAAGAGAGGACATATCGAAAGCACCGAGGAATATCGCGTCAGCCTCGAGAGGGTCGAAGAAGTCTGGAACGACGACTCGAAGCGCGACGAAGTCGAAGCCCTCAATGCCATGTTGGCGGCCTTTCACTCCAAGGACGCGAGCTAGGAGCCAGGGCGCATAAAGCTGCAGGGAACAACGACGATGTCGAACAACGACACGCCTACGGGCACTCACTGCTGCGATCGAATGCTTGTGGAACTAGGACGGGGCTGCGAACACACGACTAGATACGAATGCCCCGATGCACTGGTAGAGTATCTATCCAACTTTGACGAGTACGGCATCATTGTGCATGACGGCGGCTCATCGATCGTTCAGATCATCTACTGCCCGTGGTGCGGTGCGAAGTTGCCTGAGTCAAAACGTGACCGGTGGTTCGACGAGCTAGAAGCGCGTGGTATCGATCCACTTTCGGATGAGGTGCCGCCACAATTCCGAGACGCTTCCTGGTGGAAGCAGCAACGGTGACACGCCTGACGACGCGCTCGTCAGCGTGACCTCGCCGCTGAACACGGAAGCAACTACTGGGTCGACACCTGGGGCGTGCTGCATTTGGCCGAGAACCCCTGAGTTCCACGGGGTAGAGCACCCGTGGCCGGTGTCGTCCTCGTGTTTGGACCGGCCTCCTGAGTGTCGAGGGGCGTTATGCAACGATGGGCGAAACTCAGCCAGGACGATGATTCCTGGCCGGGGAATTTTACCCACGAGCTCGAGGTGCCTGGGAAACCGGGGGTTGATCCGCACCTGACGCGTGCCCCGTCCGGATACTTCACGTACTGTCACCCCTCAGCGTTGCATTTCGCATGACCTCCCAAAACGTCGTCAGGCTCCCGGGTGCGCAATCCTTGTCGTGGGAAGACTGCCGGCTGCTCGTGGAGAGCGTCGTCGACTACGCCATCTTCATGCTCGACGATGCGGGATTTGTCACGACGTGGAACCCGGGGGCGAACCGGCTCAAGGGTTACACGGCGGAGGAGATCGTCGGTAAGCACTTCTCACTGTTCTATACGGATGAGGAGCAGGCGTCTCACAAGCCAGAGAGGGTACTGGAGCTGGCCAGGCGTGAAGGGCGCTGCGAGGACGAAGGCTGGCGTGTGCGCAAGGACGGATCCCTTTTCTGGGCCAACGTCGTCGTCACCGCCTTGCGCGCCGAAGACGGAGGGCTGCGTGGCTACGCCAAGGTCACCCGGGATCTCACGGCACGCCGAGAGGCGGAAGAGAAGGAGCGTCAGCTGCTGCGCGAGCAGGCTGCGCGTGAGGTCGCGGAGCAGGTGCAGCAACAGCTTCGGGATAGCGAGGCCCGCTACCGCGCGTTGAGCGATCGGCTTCAAATCGTCTTCGAGGGCGTCACCGACGGCATCACCGTTCAGGATCGTTCCGGTCGCCTCGTGTTCGCGAATACGGCTGCCGCCAGGATCTGTGGCTTCCAGACGGGCGAGGAGCTCATGAGCACGCCACCCAAGGAGGTGATGGCCCGCTTCGAGATGCTCGACGCCGAAGGCAGGCCCTTCGACCCCGAGAACCTGCCGGGGCGCCGCGCCATGGCGGGAGAGGGTCCCGCTAGCGCCGTCATGCACGTGCGAGAGCTGGCCAGCGGTCGAGACTGGTGGGTGCTCCTGCGAGGGAGCGCAGTGTGCGATGCCGACGGCACGCCGGAGCTGGCGATCAACATCTGGCACGACGTCACGGCCGAGCACCGCAAAGAGACCCGAGCCAAGTTCCTTGCGGATGCTACCGCCGCGCTGGGCAGCTCGATCGTGTACGACGAGATGCTCACCACGCTGGCGAACTTCCTCGTTCCTGAACTGGGTGACTGGTGCTCGATCTACGTGCTCGAAGGCACCGAGCTTCGTGCCGTGACCGTTGCCCACACCGATCCGACCAAGCTCGAAAACGTGAGGGAGTATCGGCGCAGACACCCACCCGATCCGCAGTACCCCCGGGGCATCTGGCACGTGACCAGAACGGGGGTCCCGGAAGTCATCAACGACATCACGGACGAGATGCTCACGAGGTCGACGTCCGATCCGGAGGTGCTCGCCATGCTGCGCTCGGTCGGCATGAACGCTGCTCTTCTGGTACCCCTCAAAGGCCGCTCCAGTGTGCTGGGCGCGCTCGTGCTCGTGTCCGCCGAGGGGCGGCGTCGGTACGATGCTGACGATGTAGAGTTCGCCGAGGAGCTCGGCCGAAGGGCGGGGGTCGCGATTGAGCACGCTCAGCTCTATCTGAAGGCGCAGAGCGCGGCGAAGGCGGCCGAGGAAGCGGTCAAGGCGGCCGAAGCGGCTAGCCGCGCCAAGGACGAGTTTCTGGCCACGGTGTCGCATGAGTTACGCACGCCGCTCAACGCGATCGTCGGATGGTCTTCCGTTCTCAAGGCGCGCGTGCGCGATGCCTCGACGATCGAGCCCCTCGAGGTCATTCACCGCAACGCCCTGGCGCAGGTGAAGATCATCGAGGACATTCTCGACGTCTCGCGAGTCATCACGGGCAACTTCCGTCTGGAGCCGAGGCCAACGGATCTGGCGGCGCTCGTGCGGGACGCGATCGAAGTGATTCGACCGTCAGCGACTGCCAAGGACATTGCGGTCGAGCTCGCCGACAGCGGCGATCGCGGACTTTTCGTGGGCGATCCCGAGCGCCTTCAGCAGGTCGTCTGGAACTTGCTGTCGAATGCGGTCAAGTTCACGGAGCCCCGAGGCTCGATCCGGGTAGCGGTGCGCCAGGAAGGCTCGCAGCTCGTCCTGGAGGTCAACGACACGGGCAAGGGTATCGAGCCCGAGTTCCTGCCTTTCGTGTTCGACCGGTTCAGGCAGGCAGATTCCTCGACGACCCGTCGCTTCGGTGGCCTTGGTCTGGGACTCGCTCTCGTTCGGCACATCGTCGAGCTCCATGGGGGGCGAGTGAGCGCCACGAGCGAGGGGCTGGGCAGGGGAGCGAGGTTCACGATCTTCCTGCCGATCCGTGCGGTGATACCCCCTGCGCCCGAAAGCTCACGGGTGACGCCTGGTGCCCCTTCGCCGTCCGCAGCGACGAGCTCGGTCATTCGCCCGGGGACGCGCGTGCTCGTGGTCGACGACGAAGAGGACGCCAGAGATCTCGTCGCGATGGTGCTGATGGAAGCGGGCGCGGAGATCGAGACGGCTGCGTCGGCTGCAGAGGGCTTCAACGCCTTCAAGCGCTTTCATCCGCACGTGCTCGTGAGCGACATCGGAATGCCGGACGAAGACGGTTTCGCCTTCATCCGCCGTATACGTGCGTTGCCGGCGGACGAAGGCGGGATGACGCCCTCCCTCGCTCTGACCGCGTTCGTGAGGGACCACGATCGGACGAAAGCGCTCAGCGCCGGCTACACGACGCACATCGGCAAGCCTGTCGATCCGGACGCGCTGGTAGCAGCCGTCGGTAACCTGGCCACGCTTCGCTACCGGGATTGATGAGCGCCCCGCCCAGGTCGTGGCCGTGTAGAACCAACAGGTTCCGTGTTTGGTCATCGACGAGGACGACACCGGCCACGGGTGCTCTACCCCGTGGAACTCAGGGGTTCTCGGCCAGACGCAGCACGCCCCAGGTGTCGACCCAGTAGTTGCTTCCGTGTTCAGCGGCGAGGTCACGCTGACGAGCGCGTCGCAGGCGTGTCACCGTTGCTGCTTCCACCAGGAAGCGTCCCGGAATTGTGGCGGCACCTCATCCGAAAGTGGATCGATACCACGCGCTTCTAGCTCGTCGAACCACCGGTCACGTTTTGATTCAGGCAACTTGGCAGCGCACCACGGGCAGTAGATGATCTGAACGATAGATGAGCCGCCGTCATGCACAATGATGCCGTACTCGTCAAAGTTGGATAGATACTCTACCAATGCATCGGGGCATTCGTATCTAGTCTTGTGTTCGCAGCCCCGTCCTAGTTCCTCAAGCATTCGATCGCAGCAGTGAGTGCCCATAGGCGTGTCGTTGTTCGACATCGTCGTTGTTCCCTACAGCTTTATGCGCCTTCCACGCACCTCTGGCTTGTACATCTCGCCGGTTGTCGGGTCACGAGATCCTTTGTGCCGACCACGGCCCAGGCGTAGAGGTGATCTAACTCTCGCTTGCGATCTTGGGTCTTCGCCATTCTGTATCCGTGCACACGCGTAGCTACACGGGGTGACCTTGCAGGTGCCGTGCGAAGGTGAACACTCTGAGCGGTGCCTGAACGCCCTTGAGCTCGTGCTCACCCAGATCGACCAATTGTTCGCCGGGTAGCGACTTGGCGAACGACTCGCTCAGGGTGATGGGAGTGTTGAGCGGCTTGCACAGGGCTTCGAGGCGGCAGGTCTCGTTGACTGACGAGGAGATGACGGTGAAGTCGAGGCGATCTCGCGAGCCGATGTTGCCGTACATGACCTCGCCGAGGTGGAGCGCGATACCCATCGCCAGGCGCTCCTCGCTCGGCTGCGCGTCGTTCAGTCGGGCGAGCGCGGCCAGAGCCTGATCTGCGGCGCTCGCCGCGCGCCGGCAGGCGTCCTCGGTCCGGTCGCCTGTCGGGAAGATCGCCAGGATCGCGTCGCCCACGAACTTCAGCACCTCGCCGCCGTGGCTGCTGATCGCGTCGGCGACGCAATCGAAATACCCGTCGAGCATCTGCACGACCTGCTGCGGGCTCATGCGATCCGAGCGCGCGGTGAAGCCGCGCAGATCGCAGAAC
>DATLIL010001312.1:0-23455 GCA_035539475.1 Polyangiaceae bacterium | reverse complement strand
AACTTTCGTCGAGCATCGGTCCGAGATCGCGCGGCGGCGCGAAGCTCGGAGGTAACGACGACAAGAGGTGCGCGCTCGAGAGCGGCGCCGACATGGCGTCGTTCGCGTCGGGAGGAGGCGGTGTCTCGTTGCGCGGCCTGGGGATGGCGGGCGGAACGGAGCTCTGCACTTCGAGCGCCGAGGCCAGCGCCTGAGCGCGCTCTTCGAGGCTGGGCAGGGACGGCCGCTGGCGCATCGCCGCCGCCATGCCCGCCGTGAGGGGCGCGCTGCCGGGGCGCTTGCGCTGCATGATCAGGCGCTCGACCACTGCACTGACCAGCGGCGCGAACGAGATGACGTCGCCGACGTTGGCGAGGTTCACGTCGGCGTCGCCGTGATCGCCGTAGAGGATCAGGACGCAGCGCGAGCGTACGCGCACGGGCAGCAGCAACACGAGCCGTCCGGGCCGGCGCTCGAGATCCTTGGCCAGCGCGAGGTCGAGGCCCTCGCCGCCGAGACTGACGACGAGCGGCCCCGCCGATTCCCGAGCGCTCGCGAGCGAGCTCGGCAGATCGAGCGGGACGCCGATGGACGAAACCTTGGCGCGGCTCGCGCCCGGGCCGCTGGCTTCGCGGCCTTCGGCGAGATCGCCGTGCACGGCGAAGAGCGCGGCGTATTCGAAGTACTGGGCAGCGAAGTCGATGAACGCGCGCAGCACGTCGTCGCGGGTCTCGACTTCCAGCAGATCTTCTTCGGCCATCGCCGCGGTGTAAGGACCACGGCGCTTTTCGCGCGCGCGTGGCTCTCGCCGCGCCAGCGTTGCCAGGTTCGGAATGACCGTCGGGCGGGGCGCCGGTGTGGGCTCGGGCGGCTCCGGCGTGGATTCCGGCTCTGGCTCTGGCTCTGGCTCGGCCTCCACAGCCGCCGGTACGACTGGGGTGGGCGCAGCCTCCACCGCCTTGGGGACGACCGGCGTCTGCAGTGGTTGCGGCGGCGCCAGCGTGGCCGGCCTGATCCCGGTCAGGCCGTCGGCCGCGTCGACGGCAGCGGGCGGCGCGCTCTGGATCAGGACCTGTCCGCCGAGCCGCGACAGCACTCGCTCCATTCGCTGCTCGAGCGGCGCGCCGTAGTCGCGTGCCAGCGCTTCGCGCACGCGTACGAGCGGAGCGAGCCGCTGCACGATGCTGACGCCGAGCGAGAAGGCCATGTCGCTCTCGACCTCGCCCGGCAGCGGTTCGCTGACCGCCACGGAGAGCTCGCCGTCGCGCTCCTCCAGAGGGTAGAACGCGTAGCGCTGGGCGAGCTCGCCCGGGACCAGACGACGCACGCTATCGGGGGCGCGCGGCAGCTCGCCGACGGGCGCAGGCTCGAGCCCGTTGGTCTCGGCCAGCAGGCGGGTCAGCCGCTCCTCGCTCACGCTGCGGAGCTCGAGCAGGTTCGTGACCAGATCGCCGCCGTACTGCGCCTGGCGCGACAGCGCTTCTTCCACGTCCTCCATCGAGGCGACCTGGTGCTTGACGAGGCTCGAGCTCAAGGTCGGCATGGGACAGGCTCAGGCATAACTGGGTTCGCGGCCGGATCTTCCTGGGATATCGCGGGCCTTGTCAACGAGCTTTAGTCCTAGTGCGCCGCCCCAGCCAGCACCTGGTTCAGGAACATGCGCGCCATCGTCAGGTAGATGACGATACCGAAGACGTCGACCAGGGTCGCGATGAAGGGGTTCGAGCTCGTCGCGGGATCGAGGCCCACGCGGTGGAGCAGGATGGGCAGCATGCCTCCGACCACGCAGCCCATGAGCACGATGCACATGATCGTGGGCGCGATCACGGAGGCCAGCCCCCAGCCGTCGCCCGCGACCATGACGCGGATCACGCCCAGGATGGCCAGCAGGCCGCCGAGCACCAGGCCCTGGACGATCTCACGGGTCAGGACGCGCCACCAGTCGCGCGTGGTGATGTCTCCGACCGCCAGGCCGCGGATCACGAGGGTCGAGGACTGCGACCCGGAGTTGCCGCCCGCCGAGATCAACAGCGGGACGTAAAACGCGAGCTGCGCCACGGCCGAGAGCACTTCGTCATAGGCCTTGAGCGCGCTGGTGGTGAAGAAGCCGCCGACGAACAGCACGAGCAGCCAGGGCGCGCGCTTCTTGATGTACACGCCGACCGAGGCGTCGAAGTAGCCCTCGGCGATCGGCGCGACGGCGCCCATCTTCTGCACGTCCTCGGCCTGCTCCTCCACGATGACGTCGAGGATGTCGTCGGAAGTGACGATGCCGAGCATGTGCCGAGCCTTGTCGACCACCGGCAAGGTGTGAAGATCGTACTTCGCCAGGATCTTGGCGACCTCTTCCTGGTCGAGGTCCGGCAGCACCGAGATCACGTTCTCGAGCATCACGTCGCGCGCGCGCTCGTCGGCCTGTGAGGTGAGCAAGTTGCGCAGCTTGAGGAAGCCGAGCAGGCGGTGCTCCTCGTCGACCACGTAGATCACCTCGAGCGACTCGGCCCCGCCCGCGTTCTTGCGGATCACGTCGATGGCCTCGTCGATGCGCACGTTCGGACCGACCGAGATGTAATCGGTGGTCATCAGACCGCCGGCGGTCTTTTCGGGCCAGCGCTGCAGCTCTTCGACTTCTTCGGCCGCTTCGGGGTTGAGGAGCTCGAGCTCTTCGAAGGCGGGCGCGCCGACGGAGGGCGGCAGGATGCTGAAGAAGTCGGCGCGGTCGTCGGCGCCCATCTCCGTGGCGATGCGCGCCACCGATCCGGCGCCCATGCGCTCGGCCAGCTGCTCCTGGCGATCCTGGGGCAGACGCGAGAGAACCTGCGCGGCGTATTCAGCCGGCAGCAGCGTGAGCAGCGCCACGGCCTGGTCGTCCGGGAACTCCAGGACGACGTCGGCGATGTCCTCCGGGTGGATCTCGTCCAGCAGCTCCGAAAGCTGGTCGGGCGCCTCCTGAACCAGCGTCAGGAGGTCAGGGCCGATCAGGTGCGCGAGGCGCATGGGGCGCCCTTAGCAGAACGAGGCGAAAACGAGGAAGAGTTTCGGAGACGGGGCCACTTAATTCACCAGAAACCACTTCGCACCCGGTTTGATCTCGAGGTGCAGGTGATCATGGTGCGCCCGATCGTAGTGCGGCGTCAGCATGTAATGGAATAGGTGCTTGCCGGCGGCTTCGCAGACCAGGGAAACCAGCGCCCGGGTGTTCTCGGCCGTGTGAGTCTTGGCGCCGGGGCCACAGGTCCGTGCGCCGACGTCGGCTCGCCAGTGCGTGCCGACGTCGAGCCAGCCGCCGTCCCGATGGCGTAGCGCGCCCACGTCGATGGCGAGGCCACCTGGATGGCGTGTGGGTAAGGCGTCCGACTCCGCAGCGGGCGAGGCGCCTGGACGGTACATCGTGAAATGCACGAGCTCCACGATGCCCTCCCGCTCGAGCAGAGCGCAGAAATCGTCGAGCGCCATGGCCAGCCGTGCATCGAGTACCTCGAACTGGCTCGTGCTGCGCTCGGCCGGCAGCAGCGAGGAGTGGATCTCCACGCCGTGCAGGGGACCCTGCAGGCGGATCGGGGCGCGCACGCCGTCCGGGCCAGCGGCTTCCTTGCGGTAGAGGATGCCGCGTCGGTCGAGCTCCTCGTAAGCCTGATCGTTGCTGAAGTTTGCGTAGCGGTAGGCGGGCGCGGCCTCGAGCTCACTCGGCGGAGGAACCTCGAGCAGGCGACTGGTCGCTCGCCGGCGCTGAACGGCCTGACCCTTCTTCTTGGACGAGGGCTTGGCCTTGACCACCTTCGCCGAGCGAGCCGGCTTGGCGCGCGGCTTGGCCTTGCCGCTTCCGGCAGCAGCGCTCGTCGAGAGCGCGAGCAGGAGCGCCGGGAGGAGCCCGGTCGCGGAACGGAGCCAGCCGCGAAGCATCGCCCTAGACCTTCGCCGAGGTTCGCCCACGTGCCAAGTTTTCCAGACGGGTCCTGGACGAACGTGCAGCACTCAGGCGACGCCGAGCAGCTTCGGCACGTCGCGCAGATCGTGCAGAACCTCGGCGCCCGCTTCGCTCAAGATCTCGCCGGGCACGGAGCGGGCGTAGCCGAGCGCGCGCATCCCCGCCGCGACCGCGGCCTGCACCCCTTTGGGACTGTCCTCGACGACCACCGCTCGGTCGGCATCGACGCCGCACTGAGCCGCGGCGTACAGGAACAGATCCGGAAACGGCTTTGGCCGCGCCACCATCGTCGCGGAGAACACGCGACCCTCGAACAGCGGCCACAGGCCCGTCACGCCCAGCGTGAGCTCCATCTTGGCCATCGCTCCCTGCGAGGCGACGCAGGCGAGCAGTCCGGCGCCGAGCACTGCTTGCACCGCCTCGGCGGCGCCTGGCATCGGCTGGAGCGAGCGGCGAAGCTCGGCCCAGAAGTTCTCTTGCATGCGCTCGGGCCAACCGTCTGGCAGGGGCCTGGTCGCGCGCGCCTCGATGCCGCGGATCACGTTCGCCAGGGTGTCGCCCAGAAAGAGCAGATGCGCCTCTTCGGCCGTCGTCGGGATGCCGAGCTCCGTCATCGTCTCGGCGGTCGTGCGGCACGCGATCGGTTCGCTGTCCACGAGCACGCCGTCGCAGTCGAAGATCACCAGGCGGGGTGAAGCGGTCACGCGGCGGGAGCCTAGCCGCGACCGGCTCAGTTGACGAGCAGCTTGCGCTTCTTGCGAAGGGCTTCTTCGTTGAGGTAGCCGGCGTACCCGAGCCAGCCCAGGTACGGCGTCATCAGCCGCGCCGCGGTGCGGTCGACGGCCCGCGTCTGCAGCATGTACGCGCCGAGCGTCGCGCCGAGCGCGAGGAGATCGGCGAAGGCAGCGCGTGCCTTGTGCCGTCCGAACAGCAGCCGGGCCCAGTTGACGTTGAGGGCGAGCTGGGTACCCCACAGCGCGAGTGCCCTGTTACGGCCAGGCGAGGCAGGTTGCCGCCAGACGCGCCAGCCCGACACGGCGGCCAGCGCGAATAGGCCGAAGCCGAGCGCGCCGAACGTCGATTTCGCGACCACGCGACTCCTCATGGCTACCCAGTAGCAAGCGATGTGCCCCACATCCCTGCCCGGGCGACGTGGCAAAAACGTCCGCTGGTGAAAGTTGTTGCACCAGACAAGTCCTCGGCATTCTGTGATCGTTCGCGTCGGTGAAGCATGGAGACGAGCCTACTGGCATGGATTCCCGCTCTGCTCGTGGTTGGCTGCCTGGGAGCGGCGACCGAGAAAAGCGACGGTGCGGCGGGCAGCAGCGGCATGGCGGCGAGCGGCTCGTCCGGGGTGAGCGGCACTGACGGCGGAGGTCACGGTGGCTCGAGCATGGCCGGCACTGGTGGGACCATAGAGGAGGGAGAGGGCGGAGGCGTCGACGGAGGTGGTGCGGCCGGCGCGGCCGGCGTGGCTGGAGACGCGAACGGCGGACAAGCGGGCGCTCCGCCAGTGACGGACCCGCTGAGCGTCATCCCGAGTGCGGGCTGCGGCACCGCGCCGGCGCAGGTGCTCGGCGAGTTCGTCCAGTACACGATGACCGTTTCGGGGACGAAAGACCCCGACAGCACCGATACCAATATCGACGGTCCCTGGACGATGGACCGTGAGTACTTCGTTCGCTTGCCGAACGGCTACGACAGCACGAAGGCCTACCCGCTCGTATTGCAAGGTCCGGGCTGCACCGGTACCGGGCAAGACGTGTACACACTCGCCGCGGTTGCCGACGACATCATCAAGGTCGGACTGACTCCGCCCGAGGCCACCAGCATCGGTCACATCGAGGCTCCGGGCGCAGGCTGCTTCGACGACAAGGAGGGCGACGACTCCGTCGAGTGGCCCTTCTACGAAGCCGTGATCGACAAGCTGAGGGCGGAGCTCTGCTTCGATGAGAACCGGATCTTTGCGGCGGGAAGCAGCAGTGGGGCCTGGCTCGCCAACGAGCTTGCTTGTAAGTACGCCGGCAACACCGAGGGCTACGCGATCCGCGCCATAGCCGCCAACGAGGGCGGCTTGCCCACGGATCCGACGCGTGTGCCGGCCTGCACTGACGATCCGTTTGCAGGACTCTGGATCTTCAAGATGCTGGACGCGGGCGGCCCCTTCAGCGGCAACAAGGTCGCCATCGCGCGCGCCATGCAGGTCAACGGTTGCACCCTCGGGACGAGCTGGGACGATGCCACGCGCGAGAACTATCCGATCGGCGGCGGCCAGGCCGACGAGACCTGTCAGCGCATCTTGGGCTGCCCGGAGGAGTACCCGCTGGTGGTCTGTGAGCTCCCGTCTGCGGTTGGCTACAGCAGCAACGAAGCCGTCTTCAGTCCGGCGTTCACCACGTTCTTACAGATGCTCGCCGCGCCCTAGAGGCACTGCGAGACGCACGGCTGAGTGTAGCCGTCGGGCACGCAGCTGTCGGGAAAGAGCACTTCTTGCCCGAAGGGGCTGACCATACAGGTCAGCGCGTCGTCGCAGGTGCCCTTCGGCTTGCCGCAGGCGAAGTAGGCGAAGTCGTCGGCGGAGCTGCAGAGCCGCGCGTTGTACTTCTCGCACAGGCCGTCGAGATCGCAGTCCTGCTCGCTGCGCTCGGAGCAGCCGGGCAGCGGCACGCAGACGCCCATCTCACAGCCGACCATCGAGTCGGGTGGACACGGCTGGTAGGGGCAGCCGAGTCCTTCCGGACACTGGCTGGGGTCGAAGCTCGCGGCCGCAGCCAGGGCGTCGGCTTCGTAGTCCTTGTTCACGCCCATCGGCACGCAACCGCAGCAAGTGTTGGTCGGGACGACCGTGCAATCTTCCGGCGCCGAGCAGGCTTGCCAGAGCTCCCAGGGCGGCGTGCCCCCTGCTGCGGCGTTGCCGGCGCCCGCGTCGCCCGAGGTCGCGCCGCCGCTGTCAGTGCCGCCGCTGTCAGTACCGCCCTTGTTCGTGCCACCGCTGCCGCTGCCCGCGCTGCCGCCGCTGTTCGAGCTGCCACCGCTCCCGCCAGTGTTTTTCGTGCCGCCGGCTGCGGTGCCTCCGGTCGCTTCGTCATCGTCGGAGGCGCTGGTGCCGTAGCAGGCGACGAGCAACGCAAGAGTGGTGACGGCGAGAGTCGATGCGGGTTTGAACATGTCGCCTCCGAATGGATGTTGGCACAGCGAGCCCAAGCACGGCGTGTACCAATCGCGGTCAGTGCCGCAAGTGGCCAAAACTCGAGGTGTTTGTACAGGCGGTGAGCCGATTGCCTACCCCAAACCCACTGGCACACCTGGCACGATCTCGGATGATCCTGTCGTGGTTACTGAGCGGCTGACGGGAGATTGGCTTTTTCGTATCATCGCGGCGCCGTGGCGGGATGGTCGTCGAACTCAGCCCTTTCGTGGGCACCTGTGGTCCTGCTGGTGAGCTGCCTCGGCTCCGCTAGTGACGATGACGATCCAACCGCGCCCAGCGGCGGTGCGCCGTCGGGTGGCTCGAGTGGTGCGAGCAGCGCGGGCAGCTCGAGCGGCACTACTGCGTCGGGCGGCTCGAACGAGACTTCGCTGGCAGGATCGGGAGGCGAGGGCGGTGACGGCGGAACGCCCAACGCTGCCGGCTCTCCAGGCGCTTCGCAGGCTGGCGCTGCTGGCGCGTCACCCGGCCTCGATCCGACGGCGGTGATTCGCAGCGAAGGCTGCGGTCTGGCTTCGACGCAGGCGACCGGGGAGTTCGTGAAGTACACGATCGAGACGTCGGGCACGAAGGACCCCGACGCGACGGGCGAGCCAGGACCGTGGGCGTACCCGCGCGACTATTACGTGTGGTTGCCGCCCGACTACGACCCGAGCAAGGCCTATCCGCTCGTGTTCCAGGGGCCGGGATGCACCGGTGATGGCACGAACGTGTACTCGCTCTCGTCCACGAACGACACGGAGAACGTCGGAGTCAACGGCACGGTGATTCGCGTCGGCCTCACGCCGCCGCCGGACGAAATCAATCACGTGCTCGCTCCCAACGCGGGCTGTTTCGACGACGCCGAGGGGGACGACTCCGTCGAATGGCCGTTCTACGAGGCGGTGATCAACACGCTGAACGGCACGCTTTGCTACGACCAGAATCGAGTGTTTGCCTCGGGCAATAGCTCCGGTGGCTGGCTCGCCAACCAGCTCGGCTGCCGCTACGCCGGCAACACCGAGGGCTACTCCATTCGCGGAGTCGCAACCAACCAGGCGACCATCCGCACCGACCCGGCTCACATGCCGACCTGCAGCAACGCGCCGATGGCGGGCTTCTGGGTCAACGAGTACGACAATTCCGGGGGCCCTTTTCCCATCACACCGGAGGAGGCCGTCATGCGCGTCGTGCACGTCAACGGGTGTACCGACGAGACTTTTTACGACCAGCTGCTGCTCGAAGACTTCCCGATCGGCAACGGCATGCCGGACGATATTTGCAAGAAGGTCGTCGGCTGCCCGGCGCAGTATCCACTCGTCGTTTGTGCCTTCCAGGGCTACGAAAACAGCAGTCACGACGACATCTTCAACCCAGGCTTCGGGGCGTTCCTCCAGGGCCTGGCAGCGCCCTGACTCGCCTGGGCTCGAATAGAGCAAAGTGGAACACTTTGGAACAGATGGACCGACTCGTGCTCCTCTCTAAATGTCCGTAATTGCTGCTCTTTGTTAATGGTGGTGCCGGGCGGCACTGAATGTGCCTCATCGCGCGCGCAACATGTCTCCCATCTCACGACGAACCTTCACCACCTCCTTTCGCGTCGGCTGCCTCGCCATCTGCACCGCCGTGAGCCTCGCAGCCTGCGGAGAGAGCGACGACTCGGAACCGCCGGCCACCAATGCTGGCAGCGCTGGGACGCCCTCGGCTGGCACCAACTCCGGCCGCGGCGGAGACAACACCGGCGGACAGAGTCGCGGCGGCCAGGGCAGCGCCGGAGAGACCGGTGGCTCGTCGGGCTCGAGTGGTTCGAGTGGTTCGAGCGGATCGGGTGGCGCCGGTGGCGATCAGAGCTCCGCGGGAAGCCCGGGCGCGGGCGGTGATCAGGGCGCAGCGGGCGCTGGTTCTCTCGACGACTGCTTCGAGGGACTGCGCGAGCCCGTCGGCAACTACCAGGACGCGCAGAAGGACAGCGCCGACATGAGTTATCGGATGAGGCTCGTGCTCGAGACAGCCGACCGCTTCGGCACCTCCGGCACCATGCCGTGGCTCCCCATTCGCCTGGCGCTGCAGACACCGGAACGCACCTTTTGCATCAGCGACGAGGTCCTGCTCGCTGACGCCTACACCACTTCGCATCACAACTGCGACGACGTGCTCACCTTCACGGACGGCGATCTCGAGTACACGATCACGACCCCTGACACCGCGATCGACCAGGCGGCACCGTCGACCTGGATAAGGCCGTCGGATCTCACCATCAAGCAAGGGGACACCACGATCGCCGGGCCGATCCGGCTGGATACGGTCGCGTGCTACGCGACGGACTTTCCGGACGGGTACTGCCGCAGCGGCGGGCCGTGTTGACGCCGACGCGCGCCGTCGTCGCTGCGGGGTGCCTGGCGCTGGGCTGTTCCGGCTCGGAAGACGCCAAGAACGAGGCGCCCAGCGCCGAGCCGCAGCCCGCCGAGTTCTTCGGGACCGTCACCGTCAACCTTCGCGAAGCGCGTGAGGGCAGCGACGCCGTCAGCGTGGTGAGCGGAACCGTCTACGACGGCCCGAGCCCGCTCGACTTTGGGCTCGAGACGGTGCTGGAAGAGGGTGAGTGCGAGCTGCGCGAGCCGACTCACCCGTTCTGCGATCCGGCCTGCGACAGCGGCGCGATGTGCATTCGCGACGGCGAGTGCATGCCCTACCCGAAGCCCGAGAACGTGGGCGACATGCTCGTCATGGGGCTGTTCGAAGAAGTGACGCTGGAGCCCTTCCCACCCAACTTCTTCTATCAGAGCGCCGAGCTTGCGTTTCCGCCCTGCGACGAGGGCGCCACGGTCGAGCTCAGCGCGGACGCCTTTCACGCGGAGGCTCGCTGTATCGCTCCGCTCGTCGTCGACTCCACGCCAGCCAGCGTGCGCAAGGACGAACCCGTGAGCTTGTCGTGGGAAGCGCCGGGCGACGCCGAGCTCGCTCGCATCCAGATCTATCTCGATATCTCGCACCATGGCGGCAAGAAGGGCGACATCGTCTGCGACGTGCCCGACACGGGGCACTACGAGATCCCGGCGACGCTCGTGACGCCGCTCGTCGAGCTCGGCCTGGCCGGCTATCCCTCCGTCATCCTGACGCGCTGGACGGCCGCGGTGGCGAGCCCGCCCGACGTCCGCTTCAAGATCGCCGCGGCGGTGGAGCGAGCGGTCGACACCGGGGTTCGCTCGTGCGTGCCGAACACGGCGGACGACTGCGCCGGCGATCAGACCTGCGATCCAGCGACGAACGTCTGCCGCTGAGCGGTTGGGCTATGCTCCCGCCGTGTCGAAACGGCAGCTCGATCTCTTCGGCCCCGAGCCGGTGCAGGAGCCCGACCCGCTCGACTTCAGCGAAGATGCCGAGCTTGCCGCTCGTGTGCCGCCGCACGTGCGCTTCGGCACCTCGTCGTGGACGTTCTCGGGCTGGGGCGGCATCGTCTATCCCCGCGGCGTTTCCGACGCCGTGCTCCAGGCGCGCGGCCTCGAGCTCTACGCACGCTGCCCGCTACTGCGCACCGTCGGTATCGATCGTTCGTACTATCGCCCGCTCGAGTCGCCCGAGCTCCAGCGCTACGCGGCCCAGCTCCCGAGCGACTTCCGCTGCGTGATGAAGGTCTGGAGCGACGTCACGAGTCGCGTCGACCATGCCACGCGCGCGCTCAATCCCCACTTCTTGTCAGCGAGCGTGTTCACCGACGCCGTGCTCGGTCCGGTGTCGGAAAGCTTCGCGGCGCACGCCGGCCCGTTCGTCTTCGAGCTTGCCCCGCTGCGTGGCCCGGAGCTGCCGCGGCGAGGTGAGCTCCCGGACTTGCTCTCACGCTTCTTCGAAGCCCTCCCGCGCGGCCCTCGCTACGCCGTCGAGCTCCGTAATCGGGAGCTCTTCACCCCCGCCTATTTGCGTGCGCTGCGTGCCTACAACGTGGCGCACGTGCTCAACTACTGGGAACGGATGCCGCCGATCGGCGAGCAACTCGACGTGCCCGGCATCTTCAGCGCCGACTTCGTCGTCGCCCGGCTGCTCATCCCGCCCGGCGAACGCTACGCCGAGAAGAAGGCCGAGTTCGCCCCTTTCGATCGCATCGTCACCCCTCAGCCCGCGCTGCACGAGGACATGGCGCGCCTCGTGGCCGCCGCGGGCTTGCACCGCGTCGAGCTCTTCGTCATCGTCAACAACAAGGTCGAGGGCTCGAGCCCGCTCACCATCCGAACAATCGCCAGGCGCGTCGCGTCACCGTCGTTCTGAGCGCGGCGTCGCTGGCCGCGACGGCGAGGAGCTTGGTGGACCAAGCTCCCCACGAGCCGCGTTCGCTTCACGCCGCCTTCTTGCTCAGGCGGTGCGCTTGCGACGGCAGCGCTTCGAGCACCGCGCGTCGCAGCGCGGTGAGCAGGTTTGCGTCGCTCGCCAGGTTGTCGCGCACGCGATCGCGGCCCTGGCCGATGCTCTTGCCGCCGAGCGTGAGGTGGGTGCCGCTCTTTTCGAGCACGCCGGCGCTGAGCGCGACCTCGACCAGATCGGCGATGGTGTCGATGCCGACGCCCCAGCGGATGTCGAACTCCGCCTCCGTGAAGGGCGGAGCCACCTTGTTCTTGACCACCTTGACCCGCGTGCGGTTGCCGACCACGGACTCGCCGGCGTTGACCTTACCGATGCGGCGTACGTCGAGGCGCACGCTGGCGTAGTACTTCATCGCCTGGCCACCGGCGGTGGTCTCGGGGTTGCCGAAGACGACACCGATCTTCTGGCGTAGCTGGTTGATGAAGATGATCGTGGATTGTGTCTTGCTGACGATGCCGGCGAGCTTGCGCAGCGCCTGACTCATCAGCCGCGCCTGCAGGCCCATGTGAGCGTCGCCCATGTCGCCCTCGATTTCCGCGCGCGGCACCAGCGCCGCCACGGAGTCGATGACGATCAGGTCGACGGCGCTCGACTTGGTCAAGAGCTCGGCGATGTCGAGCGCCTGCTCACCGCAGTCGGGCTGCGAGACCAGGAGCTTGTTCAGGTCGATGCCGACGGCCTTGGCGTAGCGCAGGTCGAAGGCGTGCTCGGCGTCGATGAAGGCCGCCACGCCGCCCTGACGCTGCACTTCGGCGATGGCGTGCAGCGTGAGCGTGGTCTTGCCGCTCGACTCCGGACCGTAGATCTCGACGATGCGACCGCGCGGATAGCCGCCGACGCCGAGCGCCTCGTCCAGCGCGAGCGAGCCCGTGGGCACGACGGCGATCGGCTCGAACGAGCCGTCGCCCAGGCGCATGATGGCGCCCTGGCCGTGGGTCTTGTGAATGGTGCTGACGACATCTTTGAGTGCCTCGTTTTTGGCAGTCTTTTGCTCGGACATTGGGTTTCGTACTCCTCTCGGATACGAACGCCCTGGTGCAGGTCGCGTGCCGAGCAAAAGGCGCTGCAGATCGAGGCTCGCCGGCGCTGGCGGCCACTGGCGGCGAGCCTGGCGCCTACGGCTCGCCGGTCGCGAACAACGGGTTGACCGTGAGCGGAAGCTCGGCGCTCTCGAGCGCGTCGGTGGGGATGAACAGCGAAACGGTGCGCTGTGCGTCGTCCCAGATCATCTCTGCGGGCAAGGCCCGGTCGGCGGCGTCCCACGCTTCGAGCCCGGTGTACGTCACACTGCCGAAAGAGAATCCGCCCGGGATCGTTACGGCGCCGCTGATTCCGTCGACGGTGCCGAGGAGCGTGAGGTCGCCTTCGGGCCTGGTCGCCAGCGTGAAGCCCTGCTCCAGACCCTGCTCGGTCGCCTCGTACCATTCCACACTGCCGTCAGCGCCGCGGTACTCGACGCGGTCGTCGGTCGCGACGGGTGATCCCAGTGTGAGACTGCTCTGCCACGAGAGCTCCGCCACCTGCACGCCGCGCTGTGTGAGGCGCGTCTCGAACGTGGGTCCATCGAAGCTGTAGCCATCGTCGACCTGTGTGGGGGCCAGGCGCGGGCCGATGCTGCGCATCCGCTTCAACCCTTCCTGCTCCTGGGGTGAGCAGGCAATGGCGGCGGCACACAGCGCGAGTAACCCAATTCGCGACGACAGCACGGGCATTCCGATCCTCCGTCGAGAGCTCTCGACGATACTTGAGTTCGTGGTGCTCGACGCGGCTAGTTTGCACGAAGTTTATCTTGATTCGCGCAACGCAATGCGGCGCACGCATCTGCCTACAGCGCCGCACAGAGCCTAACCGACGATGTCGCGGTCGAGCAGGCGTCCCTGAATTGCTTCGGCGATGTGAGGTGCGCGGACGTGTTCTTCGGCGTCGAGGTCGGCGATGGTACGCGCTACCTTCAATATTTTGCCGTAGGCGCGCGCGCTGAGGCCGAGCTGCTCGACGGCGCGAGAGATGAGTTGACGGCTCTCGGCGTCGAGCTCCGTGGCGCGCTCCAGCGCGACCAGCGGCAGCGAGGCGTTGGGTAAAGGTGAGCGCTTGCGCTGCCGTTCACGCGCGGCGAGCACGCGCGCACGCACGCTCGCCGACGATTCGCTCTTGCCCGACGCCACCAGCGAGCGCACCTCGACGGCGGGGACCGACACGTGGATGTCCAGTCGATCGAGCAGCGGTCCGCTGAGGCGCGACAGGTAACGCTTGCGCAGCTTCACGTCACAGCGACAGGCCCGCGTGGGATGGCCCGCGTAGCCACAGGGGCAGGGATTGACCGCCCCGACCACGAGCGGCCGCGCCGGAAACCAGGCCCGGCCTCGCGCCCGTGAAATGCTCACCGTGCCGTCCTCGAGCGGCTGCCGCAGCGCTTCCAGCGCCGTACGCCGAAACTCGGCGAGCTCGTCCAGGAAGAGCACGCCGTGGTGCGCCAGGCTCACTTCACCGGGTCGCGGCACGTCGCCGCCGCCCACGAGGCCGACGTCGCTCACGGAGTGATGCGGTGCGCGAAACGGTCTGGTTTGCACCACCCCCTGTTCGGTCGGCAAGAGCCCGGCCACGCTGTGGATGGCCGTGCATTCGAGCGCCTCGTCGAAGGTGAGAGGAGGCATGAGCGACGGCAGAATGCGCGCCAGCATGGTCTTTCCGCTGCCGGGAGGACCGATCATGAGCACGTTGTGCGCTCCAGCCGCCGCGATCTCGAGCGAGCGCTTGGCCGTCACCTGGCCTTTGACGTCACGGAGGTCGTACCCCGCCTGCACCTCCGCGCTGCTGAACTCGAAGCGAGGCGGTCGGGGCAACTCCCGGACATCGGTCAGCTGTGCGACGACGTCGCTCAGCGTGCTCGCCAGCCTGACGTCGATGCCTGCGACGAGGCCCGCTTCTCTGGCGTTGGGAGCCGGCACGATGGCGCGCGCAAAGCCGCGGCGTTGTGCGCTCTGAAGCTGTGGCAAGAGGCCGCGCACCGGCCGCACGCTTCCGTCGAGCGCGAGCTCTCCGAGCAGCAGCACCTCGTCCAGTGGTCCACTGGGCGCCCTGCCCACCGCACCGAGCACGGCCGCGGCGATCGCGACGTCGAGCGCGGCGCCCGTCTTGCGCAGATCCGCGGGGGCGAGATTGACGGTGATGGCGTACTCGTCGATCAGGACGCCGAACTTCGCCAGCGCGCTGGAGACGCGAACCCGCGCCTCGCGCACCGCCGCCTCCGCCAGCCCGACCAGCTGAAAGAAGGACGGTCCGCGCGTGGACGAGACCTCCACCTCGATCGGGTGTGCCTCGATGCCGAGCACCACGCTGGCGTGAGCTCGAGCGATACCCAGTGGTGCCCCGCAGATCCTTGCTGC
This sequence comes from Polyangiaceae bacterium, assembly GCA_035539475.1. Lineage (GTDB taxonomy): Bacteria > Myxococcota_A > Polyangia > Polyangiales > Polyangiaceae > PMG-095. The sequence goes on along the minus strand of DATLIL010001312.1, from coordinate 8,619 downwards.
CGATGACGATGCCATCTCGCCGGCCGCGATTGCAGGAGGCGTGCCGCAGGGAAACCGCCGGGGATGGTGCGTGCGCCGCTCCGGCCGCCACCTGACCGAGGTCTGGCCGCCACTGCTGGCACCGGCGTTGCTTCGAAAACCACGGAGGCATCATGGCCAGTACACAACACGTCGATACGAAGCTCGAGGTCGTCGTCATCCCGGTGTCCGACGTCGAACGCGCCAAGACCTTCTACGGAGGCCTGGGCTGGAAGGTAGACGCCGACTTTTCCGCGGGCGACTGGCGGCTGGTGCAGATGACGCCGACCGGGTCGGCCTGCTCCGTGATGTTCGGTCAGGGATTCACGACCGCCAAGCCAGGCTCGGTTCAGGGAACGTTTCTGGTGGTCGATGACATCGAGGCAGCACGCAAGGACCTCATCGCGGACGGCGTCGACGTGAGTGAGGTGTTCCACTTCGAGGGGGCTCTTCGCGTCTCCGGGAAGGATGGTCGGTTGCCGGGCCCCGATCCGAAGCGCGCCTCCTACGGCTCCTGGGCCTCGTTCGCCGATCCCGACGGCAACACCTGGATGCTCCAGGAGGTGAAGGAGCGCTTGCCCGGGCGCGGCCTCGACACCGGCGCCGCCACCCTGAAAGATCTCCTGCGAGAGGCGGAGGAGCAGCACGGCAAGTACGAAAAGACCGCCCCGAAGCACCACTGGTCAGAGTTCTACGCTGCCTACATGGACTCGCGCGAGCGCGGCAAGACGCCCGAGGAGTCGGCCAAAGACGCTGCCCGCGCCGTGGAGCGTGCTCACCACTGAGGACGGCGAGAATGCGAGCGGACATCGTCCCCGGGGCGACCTTTCCGGACTACGACCTGCCCGACCACCGCGGCAAGCACCGCAGGCTGTCCGAGCTGCAGCGCGGCGACCCACTCGTGCTGACGCTCGCGCGAGGCGGCTTTTGTCCCAAGGAACAGCGGCAACACCAGGGGCTCGTCGAGCTCTATCGCGAGATGGAGGTGGGCTACTGCCGCCTCGTCACCATCTCCACCGACAACCTGCTCGAGACGAACGAGTTTCGCTCGAGCCTCGGTGCCCACTGGCCGTTCCTCTCCGACACCGGGCGCAAGCTGCAGAAGGACCTCGACATCGCCGAGTACACCGACCCGCACCACAACCCGATGATCCCGCACACGCTGGTGCTCGAGCCCGGCCTCCGTGTCTACAAGGTCTACGTCGGCTACTGGTTCTTCGGGCGCCCGACGGTGGAGGAGCTGCGCCACGATCTGCGCGCCGTGCTGCAGCGCTGCCGTCCCGATTGGGACATCAGCAGCGCCGAGCAGCGCGCCGCCTGGGAGAAGGGTGAAAAGGCGGGCTTCTTTCCCTACGGCAAGACGCACGCGCAGCTGTTCTCCGAACAGGACTGAGCACAGCAGCGGCGAAAGAATGACTACGACCCGGTCGCCGGCGCCGAAGTACTGACTATTGCCGACCACGTCCGCTCCGAACGATCGTTCGCTCCGCATGGAGCAATCATCAATTGCAGTGAGTTCGCAGTTGCCCGCCGACGAGGTGCTGTCGATGGAGCGGCTGATGGGGCTCGCCGTTTTCGGCGAGAAGGTGGCAGCGCGGACCTACGCGCTGATGGCCGAGCTGAAGCCGGAATACGGCTTGCTGCTGCGCGAGTTCGCTTCGATGGAGGGCCGCCACGGGACCTGGTTCCACGAAGCCAGCAAGCAGAACTCCTTCGTGCCCGACCGGAAATTCGCCGACAACGAGCTGGGCTACCTGCTGGCTCAGGTCGATGGTTACCGCGCCGACCGTGACTTCGACGCGCTGGCCGTGTTGCAGGGCTTCATCGTCGAGTGCCTGGCGATTTCGACTTACGACCCGTTCGTCGAAGCGGCCAAGAAGTACGACGCCATGAGCGACTGCTTTCAAGCGGCACTCGACGAGGAGCGCTACCACGTGGACTGGATCACGCGCTACCTGCGCCTGCGCTTCTTCGACGCAGAAGACGAGCTCTTGGCCCTCGTGCAGCGAGTCAACGTACAGGGCATCGACTGCGTCGGCGGAACCTTGATGAACATCACCGACAATTTGCAGACGGTGGGTCTCTCCGGCGCGGACTGCGCAGGGACCATGGCCGACGAGTACACACAGCTCTTGCAGTCGGTAGGCGTTCCCCAGCGCGAGGCCACCAAGAACATCGTGAGCCTCTTCATGCCTGTGATGCGCAAGTACCGCCGCGGGGAGAAGACCAAATGATGGGGCCTGCAGTTGTCGTTTCGTCCAGGCAGCTACCGGCCTTCGACGGCGTCGAGATCCTGCTCTGGTCCACCCTGCGGCTGTTCGAGGAACAGGCGCTGCGACACTACCGCCATTGGGCAGTCCACTTCGCGGATGACGCCAAACGCTCGCACGTCGCCATGGTCCAGTCCGCAGCGCCGTCCTGGGAGGCCTTCGAGCAAAGCACCCTGCAGCGGCCGATGCGCGAGCTCCTGGACGCCTCGGAGTCGATCGCGGATGAGCGACAGCTCTTGATCGTGCAGGGGCTGGTCTACGAGCGGGTCCGGGACGTGATCTACCGCACCATCGAGTCGAGCCAGGGCGCGAGCCTCCCGACTCGTCAGATCGCGGGCGCAGGTCGCGCCGTGAGCGCCGAGATCGCACGTCGCTCACTCGAGCTGTTGCGCGCCGGACTCGACGCGTCAGGACCGCTCTTCGGTCCGTTCGTGGAGCACTCCGACGAGGTGTTGCACAAGCTCGACGCCGTCGGCGAATGTGTCGACGAGATGTTCGGTGAGCGCTTCGGTCTGCGCTTCTCCGACGTCGTGGGCGAGTTCGTGGCCGATCTCGTGCCCGCGTGCGTCGAGCTCGGCATGGATCGACGCAAGGTCATGGGTCACCTCGCCGGTGCCCTGATGGGCCTGTGACGCCATGAAAAAGGAGGCCATCCTCGTCACCGGGTCGACCGGTTTCGTGGGAGGAGTGCTCGCCGCCGCGCTCGCTGCCAGCGACGAACGGCCGATCTTGCTCCCCATCCGTCAGAAGCACGCGCCCGAAGACGCGCGTGACGCCATCGCGGCCGAGCTCCTCGCCATGGGGCGTGACGCGGACGCCGCGACGCTTCGTCGCCTGGTGTTCATTCCCCTGCCGCGCACGGCGGTGCTGCTCGAGCGGCTCGTCCCGGAGCTCGTCCCCGCTCTGGCGGACTACGAGATCACGGACGTCGTTCATTGCGCAGGTTCGCTGAGCTACTTCAACGCCGCCAAGTTGCGCGAAGGTAACTTCGCTCTGACCCAGGCCTTCCTCGATGTCGCGCGCGCCGTGGGTGTGAAGCGCTTCGTCTACGTCTCTACCGCCTTTGCGTCGGGCTACGTGGACGGCACGATCGCAGAACGCCTGCACTCCGAGCCGGAGCGGGATCCCAACGAGTACACGCGCTCGAAGCGCGAGACCGAAGCGCTGGTCGCGGCCAGCGGACTGCCGTTCTTGATCGTGCGGCCGTCGATCGTCGTCGGTCACAGCGCCAGCGGCTCCTACCAGGGCCGTCCTTACGGCGCGTACCAGATCTGGACGGGGCTCTCCAAGTTCCTGTGCGATCACTACCGCCAGGTGATCCACGCCGTCGCGCCCGACATCCCGTTGAACTTCATTCATCAAGACGCGCTGCAAGCGGGCTTCCTGGGAGCCTTCTACGCCACAGAGCCGTCTTCCATCGTCCACCTGGTGTCGCGTGACCAGGTCACCACGCGCGATTACTGGCAGCTCTGGATGGACCTGTGTGGAAAGCCCGAGCAAGTCGTCTACCACGACACGCTGGAGGCGCTCGACCGCAGCGCGCTCGACGAAGGCCAGCGCCTACTGATCGACTTTGCCGAGGCCAACATCGAGATCTCCACGCACCGCTGGCAGTTCGAAACGACCGCCCTCGACCGGATGAGGGCCATGGGTCTGCCGTTCGTCGACGCCTCGCGCCAGACGCTGACGGCTTGCCTCGAGCGCTTCTTGAGCGCATCGCCCAAGTCGCTGGCTTTCATGGCCAGGTTGGCTGCACGAGGAGCGGCGGACTCGATCGCACTCTGACGCCGATCCTTCAGAGTAGCGCGGGGAGGTTCGGACGAGCCAACCGCATGGTCATGCGATTGGCAAAAGCTGCGTCGTTTGAGACGGTGTGCGATCACGACTCTTCTCATTTTTAACGAGTCGAACAGGTGCACACATGACATCACGGCGCGTTTTCCGTTCCCTCAAGAGCTCTCCCTGGTTCTGGTTGATTGGTGCCAGCGTCGCGCTGGCTTCGGGTTGCAGCAGCGACGAGGGAGGCAACGGGCCGTTCGGCGCCAGCGGCAGCGGAGGCTCGGTGGGTAAGGGCGGCAGCGCCGGAAAAGGCGGAAACGCCGGCAAGGGCGGTAGCGCCGGCAAGGGCGGCTCGAGCGGCGACGCAGGCGCCGAGGCTCAGGGCGGCGCGCTGAACGCCGGCGCCGGTGGCGACGGTCCTGCGGGTCCCGGCGTCGTTTTCGCAATTCCGGCGGGCGGCGGTGAGGTCGAGGTGCCGCTGCCGAGCGGCAACATGGTGGCCTTCGACTTCCCCGCGAGCGCGGCGGGCCAAATCGTGACGCTGACGCCGGCGAGCGCGACGAGCGTCGGCTGGCCCGATGGTCACTTCGACGACGTCATCACCATGGAGCCGGACGGCCTAGAGTTCGACGACCCGGTGGAAATCCGTCCCTCGACCGGCGGGGTGCTCGTCTTCGACCTCGAGAGCACGGGCGAGAAGGGCCCCCCCGAGGGTCTGGCGCTGAACGCAGCCAAAGACGCGCTCGAGCTCAATCACTTCTCGACGCTCGTGGTCGTCCCGCCCGACGTCTCTTGCGATTCGGAGAGCAACGGCTGGATCGAGACGGCCAACGACCAGCGCTGCACCGACTACGGCACGGCCTCGTCGTTCATCGAGTACACCTGCAAGGCCTACAGCTACTGCTTGCTGATCACGGCGAGCTGCTGCGCGGAGCCCGGCACCGAGGAGTGTGAGCTTGGTCTGCCGGCGCTGACGCTGAGCTACCAGGAAAACGGCACGAACGGCGGGCAGTACCCGTACTGTGATCCGGGCAGCGGCGTCGGTGGAGCAGGTGGCACCGGCGCGGGTGGCACGCCGGGTGCGGGCGGCGATCCGGGTACCGGTGGCGATCCGGGCGCGGGCGGCGTCGGAGGTGCTGGCGGCAGCGACATCGAGACGGTCAGTGCTCCGGAGATCGAGGTCATGGATATCCACGTCGACGCGAGCGGCGTGTACTTCAACGCCGGTCAGAGCCTCAAGGTTGCCGGCAACCCGACGGCGCTGGGGAGCGCCGACTTCTGGGGCAAGTTCGACATCGACGCCACCTACGCCTACTACAGCGGCAGCGGCGGCAGCTTGATGCGCGCGCCGAAGAACGGCTCCGCGGCGGAAAGCGATCTCCTGGTCACCGGCGTCGTCTGGAGTGACTCGGAGGTCGAAGAAAACGGCGGCGTCCTCTACGTGGCGAACAGCAGCAACATCTACACTGCCCCCGTGGCTGGCGGTACCGCGGCCACGCCGCTGGTCTCGGGCGAGCCAGCGCCGCATAGTCTGGCTGTTTCCAACGGCGACCTCTACTTCGCCACCGCCCTGGGCACCGGCACGCACCAGAAGGCGATCTGCAAGGTGCCAGTTGGCGGCGGTTCGGTCACGCCGCTGCTGGAGAACATGACGGACAACCCCGCTGACATCGCCATGGGCGGCAGCTACGTCTACTACGCCACCGCTGCCGCCATCGAGCGCGTGGCGGCGGCGGGTGGCAGCGCCGAGCCAGTGGCGGCTGCGGGCGCCTCTTATCTCGTCGTCGACGGCTCCGACATCTACTTCGTCGACGGCACCACCCTCAATCACTCGGACCTCGCCGGCAACGTCACGCCGCTGGTCGGTTCGCTGGTCAATCCGCGCGTCGCTGTCGACGCTACGCACGTCTACTACAGCACCATGGGTGCGAGCGGCGGCGTCTTCCGTATCGCCCGCTAGCTCTGCCGCTCTCGGTTCGCCCCGTTGATCGGTCGCTGGGACAATCCGTCCCGAGGCCGATCACGGGGGCGCCTACTTGAGCCGCCCGTCGAGGGAGATCCCAGCGCAGGCCATCATCGACGCCTCTCGCAGCAGGCGGAGCGCCGTCACCCGATCAGCGCCAGCGGGGACCCGCTCCATGATGATCTTGGCGAATTCCTTGGCGCTCTGGTGAATGGCTTCGTAGTGCGCGAGCTTTTCCGGGGTCGCGTGGTGGTGGGAGAAAACGTAATCGGGATCGAAGTCCGCCGGGGTCATTGCTTTCGAACCTAACACGGTTGCTGAAATCGATCGTTGGCGTGGTCCGATCTGCTACGCCGCGGGCCAAGGTGACTTTTGTGAGCCGTTTCATTCGGCTCCGTCTACTTAAGGGGCTCGGTGGTGCCCCCTCGATGAACGACGACGTGCCGTTGTGTTTTTTTCGCTTCGGGCTGCTGACAACGCTCCTCGCGGCGGCCTTCGCCTGTAGTCCGGCCCCCAACGCGGAGCTCGGGCACACGGATGGCCCGCTGATCGGAGGACACCCGGCCGCCGACACCGAATACCCGAGCACGGTGTATCTCGGTTGTACCGCGGCCAAGGTCGGCCCGCGTCAGATCCTGCTCGCGGCGCATTGCGTCCACGACTCGGACTCCAACGGCGTCATCGACTACTACAAGGCGGGCTCCACGCTGGCGTTCACCGTCAACAACGACGCCTCGGTCAGCGACTGGCTCGAAATCCCGATCGCCGAGACGCACATCTTCTCGGAGTGGACCAACGCTTGCGAGGGTGGCTGCGCCGACGTCTGGGCCTTCGACCCTCCGCATCCGCCGGACATCGCCGTGATCGTGCTGGACGAGGACACTCCGACCATCCCGATCGCGCGCGTCGACGCCAAGCCGGTCGCCATCGGGGACGAAGTCGTCGTCACCGGCTACGGCTGTGAAGAGGGCTACGGCGGGCCGACAGCCGATCCTCCCCGCTTCAAGCTCGAGACGCTGGACGTGGTTGACGGCGACGCTCTGGATCACGAGAACACGGTCATCGCTCCGGAGCTGGTGCCGGATCTGCTCGAGTCCTACGTGATCACCCCGGGGCCCAGCCTGGACGAGAACGCCGCGGGGCTCTGCCCTGGCGACTCCGGGGGACCGACCTACCGCACCACCACCAACGAGCAGCTCGTGGTGGGCGTGAACGCCTACTACTCGTTCCCGCTGGGCAGCGGCGTGCCGATGACGAACTGGCACACGCGCGTCGACGAGAACGCGCACTTTCCGGTCCTGAGCTGGCTCGAAGGGCTGGGCGCTCTGGTCAAGCGTGACGGCGCCGAACCCGCGCCTCGCGGCGGCACTCGCTGGCCCATCCCGGGCACGATCCAGGCAGAGGATTACGACGAGGGCGGGGAGGGCGTCGGCTACCACGACAGCGATCCCAGCAACCTGCCGAGCGGTCAGTACAGAAACGACGGCGTCGACATCGAGGTGACGAGCGACGAAGGCGGAGGCTTCGATGTCGGCAACGCCGCAGAGGGAGAATGGCTGCACTACTCCCTGCTGGCAGCGAGCGAGGGTGTCTACGAGATCGAGCTCAGAGTGGCAGCCGTCAACGCGACGCTCACGCTGGCACTAGAGCTCGATGGCGAGGATGTCGCCGGTTCGATCACGATCCCGAACACGGGCGAGCTTCAGACCTTCCAGACCGTGAAGCTTGCGGGGGAAGTCATCGCAGCAGGGACACACGAGCTGCGCCTGCTCTCGCAGACCGGCGACGTGAACGTGAACTGGATCCGCTTCACGCTGTTGCCCGCGTCGTGCACGGACACCCTGCACAACGGCGCGGAGTCGGACGTCGACTGCGGCGCCGGCTGTCCGCAGCAGTGCCCCACCGGCAAGACATGCTCGACGGGCGCGGACTGCCAGAGCTTGAATTGCGTGAGCGGTGTCTGTCAGGCGCCCCTGCCGATGGGAGGAGCCGGTGGCGGTGCGGGTAGCGCTGGTGCTTCGGGCAGTGGTGGCTCGGCGGGAGCCACGCCGCCCATCGCGGCGGGCAACGCAGGCTCGGCGGGAGCCGGCGGAGCGGGCCCTGTCCCAGCGCCTCCGAAACCGGCAGCCGCAGCCGGATGCCCTCGTCTCGAGCCCCGGGTTCCGGACTGTTGCTGCTCCTCGGTGTGCTCGCGACCGCTGCGTTCAGGCGCCGGTTGCGAGTATAAGCGTCTCCGAGGAGACGCGATGCTGCGACAGCTTTGGATCCTGAGCTTGTGGGTGGTGGCGTGTGGCGGCGGGTCTGGTGCGGCGGCGCCGCAAACAGCGCCGTCGGATCAGAGTCAGGCTGACGGGGCCGGCAGCGAGCCGAAACCCAGCGAGGTCCCGTACTCCGTGACCGACCCGCCGCAGCCGACGACAGGCGCGGCCTCACAAGACGAACAGTGGTGGCTCAAGACGCCCTGCCCGGAAGGGAGCGAGCGCTTCGGGGCGGCGCCGCCTGAAGGAACCGAGATTGGCTGTCGTACGCCCAAGGGCAAGCTCGAGGGGCGGTTCGCCAAGTTTCACGAGAACGGCAAGAAAGCCGAAG
>DATLIL010001311.1:0-4891 GCA_035539475.1 Polyangiaceae bacterium | reverse complement strand
GTTCATCGCCGACTGATCGACGAGGCACTCCTCGTCTTCGCACTCACCCATCACCCCCGGATCGCCGTCGGGATCGACTTCGCCCGTCGGCACGCGATCGCTGCGCGTGCGCATGATGTTGCGGCCGTAGTCGAGGACCAGGCCGAAGCTGTAGTCGTTCTTACCGATGATGTCGGTGCCGTTGACGGAGAAGAAGCCCTTGGAGTCGACGGCGGGGCGGAACAGGTGCGTGTCCATGCCGTCGCCGTTGCTCTCGGGCACGCGCTCCTGCGCCGAGGCTGGGGCGGCTGTAGACAAGATCGCGAGAGCACCCGCTGCGAGCAAGCCGCCCTGGCCGAGGAGGCTGAGGCCGGAAACCCGCCCAGCAAACAAACGGGACTCTCGAATTCCCTTGAACATACTTCCGCCTTTCGTTCCGCTGGCCGCTCTCTCCGTGTAAGAAAGTGGCTGGGCGCGACCGTATCACCGCCGAAATTGCCGTGTCAACGAAGCGGCTACTCGAAAAATTGGTTCGATTCTGTGGGTTTAAGCAGGCTGTGGCGTCCGAACGCGGTTCCAGGAAGCAGTTTAAGTAAGCGCCCGGCGCGAGCTCGGGCGAAGACCGGTTGGTCGTGGGCGAGAAGCGAGTAAATATGGGCTGTTGCATGGTCCGCTTCGCTCGCTTGGCCTGGCTCGCCGTCCCGTTCGCATTCGGGCTGAACAGTGCCTGGGCCCAGACGCCGACCCTGGCCGGTGAATGGCTGTCGACGCCGCTCCGCGCTGACTGGGTGATCGGAGACTGGGGTGCGGCTTGCGGGCCGCGACCGAGCGGGGGCGGTGCACCGGGCGGCACCGTCATGATCCGCCAGAACGGTGCCGAGCTGTCCATGAGCGGTGCGGGTCGCGCCTACTCCACGACCGAGTGCTGGGAACAGTTTCCCGGTCTCACGCGTGTCAGCCATTCGGCGGGGCAGCGCAGCTACCGCAACGTGTGCAAGACGTCGCCGCAGGACGCGCGCCAGGCGACGGTGATCACGACGATCACGGCGACCGACAGTCAGATCACGTTCGACGAGACCGGTCAGTACCAGTTCATCATCGAAGGTCAGAACTGCACGGCCAGCGCTCGGCGCACACGTTTCTTGCGCCTCGTGCACCGTGAAGGCGACCCGCCACCGGCGCCCGCCAGCACGACCCCGCCCGCCGCCGCGTCTACCCCCGAGACCGAGCAGCCAGGCCTCTGCGTCACACCGGGCGAGCCAGCGCGGCTCGAGGTGCGCCCTTCGCGGAAGCTCGTCCGCCCCGGTGAGTCGTTCACTTTCCGGGCGTCGGTGGTCGATCGGGCCGGCTGCCCTCTGAGCGTGGCGCCCTCGTTCAAGCTGCTGGGAGTCTCCACGGGCGTCGACCTCACGAGCCCGGGAACGCTGCGCGTCTCCGACGAGGCCGGCGAGGGAGAGGTGAAGATCCTCGCTTCGGTAGGCGACCGCTCGGTCACCGTGGTCGCGGAGATCGTCTCACGGGAGCGGTACGACTCGATGCTGCAGGGCGGTCGCTTCGACGGCGCCGGCGAGTCCGCGGACGTGGCCGTGACGCGCATCGAATCGGGCTCGATCGGCGCGCGTTCGACCGTGCTGCACGACGAGGGCGAGACACGCCGCACGATCTTCGTCGCCATCGTCGGGTCGGCGGCGCTCCTGCTCGGCCTGGTGGGCGTGGTCGCGCTGAGGCGTTCGCGCCGGGCGACGCGCGATCAGAGTGAGTCTTCGCCGAGCTCGACGACGGTGCCCAGCGTGCGGACCGTGGCGCCGGCGTCGCCTCGCTCGCAGGCGCTCGCCCCGCCGCCCACTGCAGCTCCTGCCAAGGGCATGATCTGTCCGACCTGCCGCGAGGAGTATCCCCCAGAGGCTCGCTTCTGCTCCAAGGACGCGAACCGTCTCGTACCGCTACAGGGCGGAATCGGGCTGGCGCCCGCTGGAGGCGTTTGTCCCACATGTGGCCTGGGCTTCGATCCCGGCGTAGCGGCCTGTCCACAGCACGACGAGCCGCTCGTTCCGGCTGCCGTCTACGCGGCTGCTCTCGAGAGTAGAAAGGTTCACGCTCGAAAGATTTGTCCGGCGTGCGGAGCTCAGTTCTCCGGAGAGAGTCAGTTTTGCGGCAAGTGCGGCGCCAGTCTCGTTCCGGTCAACTGACCCGCGCCCCTGGTAAACCGCTGCCGGAAACCTTCCAGGCCGCCTAGAATTTGCTAAGGTCTCACGGCCCCTTATTTCGGAGGACAGATGAAGATCACCTGCCAGGCGTGCGGTGCGAAGTACACGATCGCGGACGACAAGGTCCGAGGCAGGAAGGTCAAGATCCGCTGCAAGGGTTGTAGCGCTCCGATCGTGGTGGACGCACAGCAGGAAGGCAGTGCCGAACCGGCCGCGGACGCAACAGCGCCGGATGTAGGCGCGGCAATGGAAGCCGCGGGCCCGAGCGCCCCGCCCCCCGCCGAAGCCTGGTCCGTCAATCTGAGCGACACCGATCAGCGCACCATGAGCAGCGACGAGATCGTTGCTGGTTACAAGTCGGGCTTGGTCACGAGCGACGCCTTCGTGTGGAAAGAAGGCATGGCCGACTGGGTGGCGCTGTTCGATTGCGCCGAGCTCGCGCCGCTGCTCGGAGCAGCCCCGGCCGCGGCCGCCCCTGCGCCCGCGCCGGCCCCGGCCAGCCTCGCCGCCGAGTCGCCGTTCGTTCCGCCGGCAGCCGCCGCAGCCGCCTCGCCGAAGCCGGCCGCTGTTGGCGCCAAGCTCTCCGGTAGCCGCGCCGGCGCCGTCGACTTGTTCGGCGGCGTGCAAAACGCCGGCAGCGAAGAAGAAGAAATCGCCACCGGCGCGCCGAACGTGCACCAGGCCGCGTTGCCCACCGCCGGCTCCACCGCCTACGGCGACGACAAGATGACGGGGCAGCGCAACGAGAACTCCGTCTTGTTCTCGCTCGACTCTCTCAAGGCCGGCTTGAACGAAGCGCCCAAGCCCGCCACCACCTCGTCACCGAAGAAGGGCGTCGCGCCGCCGCGCAAGGGCGCCGCAAGCGCTCCGCAGCAGCAGAGCGATCCCTTCGGCATGGGCGGTGCCAACGACCTGATGAACATCGGCGGCGGCGGTAACGCGCTGTTCTCGATGAACGCCAATCAGGCTCTGCTCACCGCGCCCGCGCCGCCCGAGCCGCCTCCCCCACGCTCCACCGACGTCGGCCTGGCCGGCCCGCTCAGCGTCTCGTCCGTTGCCCCCAAGAAGGGCAAGGGCCTGATCATCGGCGCTGCCATCGCCGTGGTCGGCTTGATCGTGATCGGCGCAGTCGCGATGAGCGGCGGCGACGGCGACAAGGACAAGGCCGAGGGCACGACGCCGAGCGCAACGGCCGAGATGGCCGCAGCCGCCACGGCGGAGACGCCCAAGCCGGAAGAGAAGAAAGAAGAGCCGAAGGCGGAGGAGAAGAAAGAGGAGCCGGCTCCGGCGCCTTCCGCTGCGCCTGCAGCCAGTGCGGCCGCCACGACCGAAGCGCCCAAGAGCACGACGCCCACCTCCGGTGGTCCGGGACCGAAGACGACTCCGAAAGAGAAGGAAGAACCGGCGCCCGCAGCAGCGGCGGCTCCGTTCAGCATCTCGGCGGCGCAGGCCGCGCTCGGATCGGCCGCGGGCGGCGCGGGCAGCTGCAAGAAGCCCGGTGGTCCCACCGGCTCCGGCAAGGTGCAGGTCACCTTCGCGCCGAGCGGTCGCGTCACCAGCGCAAACGTCGCAGGACCGCCGTTCGCAGGCACCGCAGTCGGCGGATGTGTTGCAGGTGTCTTCAGACGCGCTAAGGTCCCACCGTTCAGCGGCAACCCCGTCACGGTGTCAAAGAGCTTCTCGGTCAACTGACTGTTCCCTGACCAAATCCTGATCGGCTAGTGACGACCGGTCAGACCGATTGATTCTGTCGCACAACGCCTCGAGCGCTGTGCGACCGAGTCGAGCTCTGTTCGAGACGCGCAGAACCGACGCCGAAATCTCAGGCGCCGAATCGCGATCTGGAACCGGTTCCAGCAACGATGGATATCGGCTCTCGCTCGCGAGTTTTGCGGTCTGTTCCACGGGGAAACGCCTCGACAGGGTCGTAGTCGTACCGTAGGTATTCGTTCGTTTCCGGACAATGGGGTTGCGGCGCGGAACTGTGCCAGTTTCGTGACTGTTGCCTTTGATCACGTGTGCCCTAGAGGGCGCGGAGGTATTGCATGCGTTTTCGTGCTTCAACTGCTGGTGGTCTCGGTCTCACGCTGCTGTGTGGGTCCTTCATGATTTCGGGTTGTGCTAGCGACAGCGGCGGCGCTCGCAACGGCGCTACGGGCAGCGGCGGTTCCGCCGGCTCCCAGGCGACGGCGGGCACCGGCGGCTCCACCGCCGGAACCGGCGGCGCGACGGCGGGCACCGGCGGCACCGCGACGGCGGGCACCGGCGGTACCGGCGGCAGCGTTGCGACGGTCTGTCCGACGCCGATGGCCGTCGAGGGCAACGTCATCAGCGAGTTCGAAGGCACGACGCCGACCTTCGGCGCGGCCGGCGAGTTCGCGGGCGGCTACTACGCCTACTCCGACACGGCCAAGGGCGGCACCACGACGCCGGACACCTCGACGCCGGGCACCGAGCTCATGCCGGTGACGGGCAGCCACGAGGGCAACGGCCTGCACTACGCAGGAACGGGCTTCGCGGCGGATTCCTGGGGCGCCGGCTTCGGCGTGTGGATCACCTGCGCCGACGCTTCGACCGTCGACGGCGTCGCCCTCTGGGTCAAGAACGACCAGCCCCTTCGCGTCGCGGCCACGATTCCGGGTACTCAGTCGGCCTCGTCCGGCGGCGAGTGCACCGCGCTCGACTGCAAGGCCAACAGCTTCACG
>DATLIL010001310.1:0-4127 GCA_035539475.1 Polyangiaceae bacterium | reverse complement strand
GGGCATGAGCGCGCGAGAGCTCGAGCGCGTCGCTCGTGAAGCGTCGGATACGGATGGCAGCGTCGGACGGCGCGCGGTCGAGGCGTTGCGCGAGCGCTGCTGCGCAGGCCTCGACCGACACGGCCGGGCCAAGGACGACCTCGTGCGGCAGCTGCTTCAGGTCGAGCGCGCGCTCCGAGCCGAGCTCACGCCCGCCGGAAAGGCGGCCTGGCAGACGTTGGTCGGCGAGATCGGCGCGCGACAGGCCGCGGACATCGATTTGCCGGTAAACGACACGCCGTACTGGCAAGAAGAGCCGAAGCCGCTCGACGGCTTTCGCTCGAGCTCGCGTCTGTTACAGCGCGCGGATGTGGTGATCATCGGCGCCGGGCTCACCGGCACGTCTGCCGCTTATCACCTGCTGCCTCGGATCCGCCGTGGGCTACGCGTGGTCGTGCTCGAGGCGGGCAGCTTTCCGGCGGGCCAGGCCAGCGGCCGCAACGGCGGCAACTTCGAGCTCATGCCCGAGAACTTTCTCGGCGACTACGAGGGCCTGCCGCGCGAGCGAGAGAAGTGGCTCGCGCGCACGCGCAAGGGCCTGCGCGGCGACGCGCTGCGCGCGCTTGCCGACCGCCAGGCGCGGATGATCCTGGAGTTTTGTCGGCGTAACACCGAACGCTTGCTCTCGATTGTCCCCCGTGAGCGCGTCGAGTGCGACCTCTCGCCGGCTGGCTGGCTCCGCATCGCGGACACGAAGAACGAAGAGAAGGCGCTCGCGCTCGAGGTCGCGCTGGCCGCGGAGCTCGGCATCGGGCTCGACTTCTGGTCGCCGCGAGAGGTGAAGCAGCGGACGCGCGTGCCGGCGCGTTACGGTGGCCGTTACGCCAGGCGCAGCGGGAACTACCACCCCTGGAAGCTCGTCAACGGCCTGCTCGCTCGCGCGACGCGCCGTGGCCTTTCGCTCTACACCGGTTGCCCGGTCCTCGGACTTTCACGAGCGCGCGACGGGTCGCTCCGAGTCGAGACCGCCGAGGGGCGCATCACCACGCGCGCCGTGATCATGGCGACCAACGCGTTCACCTCCACGCTGCTGCCCGAGCTCGCCTGGGTCCGCTACTACCAGAGCCAGATCCTCACGCTCGAGCACGTCGAGGACACCCTCGGCGGCATGACCGTGACCGAGAAGAAGGGCGATCTCTATTACAACTTCCCTCGCGCGCGCCGCTACACGGACGGGGCAGGGGCTCGCCGAGGCATGTTGCTCGCCGGCGGTGGTCTCGATCGGCCCGGCAGCGATCCTGCGGTGCTCAGGCGCTCGCGCGCGGTGCTCGAGCTCGTGCTGTCGCAGACCGACGAGCGCTTTCCGCTCACTCGTGGACAGCCGCCGTCACGGCTGTGGACGGGACCGATGGCGTTCACGCCAGATCGCCTGCCCGCGCTCGGCCATTTTCGAATCAAGGGACACCCGAGCGGCATCATCGTCGCCGCCGGTTTCAACGGCTACGGCGGTAGCTACTGTCTCGAAGCGGGTCACGTCGCCGCCGGGCTCGCGCTCGGTGGTTCCGCTCCCGCGCACGCGCCGGAAGACATGTTTTCTCCCAACCGCTTCGACGTCGCTCGGCGCTGATGAACGATCATCACCGCAGGGTGATGCCGTGCTAGCGTCCGCCGCCGATGCGCTGGTGTTGGTCGGTCGTGGTGGCTCTCGGGCTCGTGTTGCCCGCAGTGCCGGCGTCTGCGCAGCAGGGGCAAACCGCGCCAGCGGCGGTCGTGCCTCCGCGGGCGATCACGACGCCTCCAGCGCTCTATCCCGAGCAGGGCCACGGCGACGCGTCCGTCGCGCTCGTGCTCGAGATCGCGGAGGACGGCACCGTCACGCGCGCCGAGGTACGCGAA
This sequence comes from Polyangiaceae bacterium, assembly GCA_035539475.1. GTDB lineage: Bacteria > Myxococcota_A > Polyangia > Polyangiales > Polyangiaceae > PMG-095. Next base: position 2,252 of record DATLIL010001310.1, on the reverse strand, counting down.
GGCGCGCCCCCGTTCGCCGAGGCAGCGCGCGTCGCCGTGGAGAGCTGGCGCTTCGAGCCCGCTACGCGCGACGGCATCCCCGTGCGGGTTCGCGTGCTGGTGCGCGTGGACTTCAAGGAACCCGCAGCGCCGCCTCCTCCCGCTCCGGGGGTCGCTGTGGAGGCTCCCGCCGCCGAACCTGAGCCAGCGGAGGCGCCGCCGCCCGAAGATCCTGCCGAGCCGATCGACATCACCGTGCTCGGGCGCGAGCGTGAGGAGCTCGGCTCGATTCACATCCCGAAGCACGAGGCACGGCTGATCCCGGGCGCCTTCGCGGATCCGTTTCGTGTGGTGGAGGTGCTGCCGGGCGTCGCGCCGATCCTCAGCGGGCTCCCCTACTTCTTCGTGCGCGGCGCCCCGCCTGGCGACGTCGGCTACTACATCGACGGCATTCGCGTGCCGATCCTGTTTCACGTCGGTGCAGGGCCGTCGGTGATCGCGCCGGCGCTGATCGACCGCGTGGATCTGTTTCCGTCGGCCTATCCCGCGCGCTTCGGACGTGCGGCGGGCGGCATCATGGCCGGCGAGACGCAGGCGCCTTCGCACTCGGCGCGCGGCGAGGGTCAGGCACGCGTGTTCGACGCGGCCGCGATGGCCGAGCAGCCCTTCGCCGGCGGCGCGGGCAGCGTGCTGCTCGGCGGTCGCTACAGCTACACGCAGGCGCTGCTGTCGCTGGTCGCTCCCGACTACGAGCTTTACTACGGCGACTACCAGGCGCGCGTCGCCTACGCCACGAGCGAGCGCGATACCTTTTCGCTGTTCGCCTTCGGCAGCTTCGACCAGCTCAGCAACGCCGAGATCGGACGCAAGCTGTTCGACGTCTCGTTTCATAGCCTCGATCTGCGCTGGGACCGCCAAAACGAGCTCGGGCGCGTGCGCGTGGCGGCGACGCTCGGGACCGACCGCGTGCTCAACGCCGAGGAAGATCCGGTGCAGCCGGGCGCCGTGCTGAACAGCGACGGCGCGCGCCTGCGCGTGGAGGCCGACGACTTGATCACGGACGAGCTCCGCGTCCGCGGCGGCGGCGACGTCGGCGTCGATCGTGTGGGCGCCGAGCGCGAGCAGCGCGACCAGTCGTCGGTCTCGTTCGGCGAGCGCACGGATTTCTCCGGCGGCCTGTGGGGCGACGCCGTGCTCAGGCCTGCCCGGCGCGTCGAGATCGTGCCCGGAGCACGCGTCGAGGCGGCTCGCACGCGCAACCAGGACCATTTCTTCTTCGAGCCGCGCCTGGCCACGCGCGTGCAGGTGGCGCACGGCTTTGCCTGGATCGCAGCCTACGGCCTCGCGCATCAGCTGCCGACCAGCGTCGTGCACGTCCCCGGTGGTCAGCCGGGCGTCTACGAGATCTCGGAGCAGGCCGCCTGGCAATCGTCGCAGGGCGTCGAGTTCGTGCTGCCCGAGTCCATGCTCGGCCGCGCCACGGTCTTCTACTCCTGGATCGACGCGGAGCAGGCCGACGCCAGCGCGCGCAACTTCGGCCTCGAGCTGTTCCTGCGTCGTGATTTCACCGAACGCCTCGGCGGCTTCATCTCCTATACGCTCTCGCGCGCCGAGCGCGACTACGACTGGGCCACCGTGCCCGCTCCCTTCGATCGCCGTCACGTCGTCTCCGCGGTGCTCGGCTACGATCTCGGCAAGGGTTATCGCATCGGCACGCGCTCGTACTACGCTTCCGGCCGCTACTACGATGTGAGTTGCCCCACGCCCGACTGCGGGCCCGGCGACGAAACCGCACCGCAGCCCTACCACCGGACGGGCCGCGTCCCCGACTTCTTCCGCCTCGACGTGCGCTTCGAAAAGCGCTGGCGCTTCAGCTCCGGCGCGTGGGTCGCGGGCGTCTTCGAGTGGTACAACGCCCTCCTCGCCGAAGAGACCCTGGGCCGTTACTGGGATCCCGTCGCCGGCCTCACTTACGACACCCGCAGCCCGATCACGCTGCCCAGCGTCGGCATCGAAGCCGGCTACTGAGTCGCGAGCTCGAACGGCTCTCTCTCATCGAGCCACTCCTCGCTGTCGGCGCCTACCGCAGGTAGCTGTGGACCAACCAGATGCAGAGCAGCACCACTAAAGCTGCCACGATCAGCTTCCCGAACCGCGTGAGCCCAGCGTGGCCAGGTCCGGGTTGGCGAGGCTGGAGCTCGAAGAAGTCAGCCAACTCCTCGTCACCCGGCGGCCACTCGTGGGGCGGCTCGTAGTCGTCCCAGGACTCGCAG
>DATLIL010001309.1:0-3479 GCA_035539475.1 Polyangiaceae bacterium | reverse complement strand
AGGCAGAGCAGCACAAGCTTGTCGTCGAGGCCGGCGATCCCGCGGCGTCCGCCGCTCGGGCTGCCGCCCCGGCGCCCGCGGAGCCAGCAGCCGCAGCAGCAGACGGCGGCTCGTCGGCGCGCACCTGGGGCTTCGTCGTCGGCGGAGTCGGCATCGCCGGCATCGTCACCGGCGCCGTGACCGGAGCCCTCGTGCTGTCCAAGAAGAGCACCGTCAACAGCGAGTGCGACGGCAAGCAGTGCACGGCCGAAGGCGTCGAAGCCGGCGAAGACGGCAAGCTCTTCTCGACGGTCAGCACCGTGGCTTTTGCCGTCGGTGTCGTTGGCGTCGCCGCGGGCGCCACGCTGATCCTCATTGCCAAGGACGGCAGTGAAACCGCGCGCGTCGATGTGCGCGCCGCCCCCGGCGTGGCGACGCTGAACCTCGGGGGACGCTTCTGATGCGCGCGCTGCTGAAGCTTCTCCCGCTCATCTGCATGGCCGCATGCAGCACGCTCGTCGGCGCCGATTTCGACGACCTCGAGCTCGCTCCGCGCCCGGTCGGCGGCAGCGGTGGCAGCAGCGGCGACGGCGGCAGCGCCGGGGGCGATCGCGGAGGCAGCAGCGGCAAGGGCGGAGGCTCCGGCGAGGGCGGCGCGCCGTCCGGCGGCGGTGAGAGCTCCGTGGGCGGCACTCCGGCTGCCGGCAACGCAGCCGGCGGCAACGCAGGCGCTGGCGCCGAGACCTCCGGCGGGCAGAACGCCGGAGGCAGCTCGGGCCAAGGCGCCGCGGGCGCCGGCGGGACGAACGACGACTCGGGCGGCGCTGGAGCTGGCGGCGGGGGCACTTCTGGTGCTGGCGGCAGTAGCGGCGAGGAGCTCGCTGTCGTCGTGTTGAACGAGATCAAGGGCGAGGGCTCCGGTGACGATTTCATCGAGCTCTACAACCTGGGCCCGGGACAGAAGACGCTGAGCGGCTACAAGCTGGCGGACAACAGCAACGCCTTCGTCTTTCCCGAAGGAACGCTGATCCCGGAGGGCGGCTACGTGCTCCTCTTGATCGGTGATCTGCTGGTCCCCGGCGGACCGTTCATGTGCTTCACCCCGTACCTGACCTGCTTCCACGACACCGGCTGGGGCATCTCCCAGAACGGTGAAGACGTCTTCTTCCGCGATCCGGGCAATCAGCTGCTCGACACGACCAACTATCCGTTGAGCGTCGTCGACGGCGAGAGCTGGGGTCGCTACCCCGACGGGACCGGCGATTTCGTGGTGACGGACCCGACGCCGGAAGCGGACAACGAGCTGCCCTGAGCGCTCACTCGAAGTCGACGCGGAAGAGGCTCGCGCCGCTGCCCTCACCGACGGTGAAGTAGCCGCTCGCATCGGGTGCGATGGCGATCGCCTCGGCCTGCGGCTCCAGAGCTGACGTCAGCTCGCACGGCTCTCGGGCGAGCACGTCCTGCACGCTCTCGCCCGCCGAGCGAGGCCAGCCGAACACGGCGTCGTAGGTGCGGATCACGATCAGGCTACCGTCTGCCGCCATGTCGCCGCCCGTGGCCAGCGACACTCGCGGCAAGGTCAGCTCGCCGACATGCTCGAGCGTGGTGATCTCCGTGGTGGAATGCGGCGCGCGGGCGACGTACACGTCCGAGGCGTCCAAGGACTTGGTCACGATGTAGAGGTCCGCGCTGTCCGGATCGACGAACAGCGTCTCCGCGTCGTGGGCATCGTCGGGATACTCGAAGTAGAGCGAGTCGAACTCGAGCTCGACGTTCTGATCGCTGACGTCGACGTCCAGGTCGGGCTCGGGTGAGCGATGAACGACGATCCCGTTGCGGGAGACGTCGTTGTCGCCGATGTCGGCGAAGTAGATGTACGAGACGGCGCTCTCGGGGCCGGGACCGACAGCCACGTCCTCCCAGTCTTGCGTCAGGGCGCCGACGAGCTCGAGCGTGGCGACGAGCGATCCGTCCTGTCGCAGCGCGTAGCCGAGCGAGGACGAACCGGAGTCGTTGTGCGAGTAGAGCAGACCCGAAAGGCCCCGGCTGGCGGCGAGCCCCGAGGCTTCGACGAGCGCAGCGGAACCCAGCGTCCCGACCACGATCGCTTCACCCGTCGCCGGACAAGACGACGGTGTTCCGCCGGCCCCGGCCTCGGCGCGAGCTCCACCCGCTCCAGCAACGGCCGCGCCGGCTTCACCCGCAGCACCTCCGGCTGCCGACGGGCCGTCACCGGCCTCACCGGCCTCACCGGCCTCACCGGCCTCACCGGCCTCTCCGGCTTCGGCCCCTCCATCCGCCACGCCGGACGCACCGGCCGCGCCGGTAGGGGCGGCATCGTCGGCGAGCGGCTCGCTGGCGCACGCGATCGAAAGTGCTGCTGCGATCAGCCAGCGCACGCTCATCGACGGCGTCTCGTCTTGCCGCCCGCGTCACCGACGTGCAGATAACCCTCGCACAGAAAACCGTAGATCTGCTGGGTCAGCACCTCGGCGCTCTCTTCGGCCAGGCCCAGCGTCACGGCCTGGTACAGGAGCTCCTTGAGCGCACCGATGCTCATGATCGCCAGCACTCGCGGCTCTCCGTCGGTGACGATGCCGAGCGCCTGACCTTCCTTGAGGCTCTCGGTGAGGAGCTGCATCACCGCGTCGTAAAAGCTCTGGATCTTGCGATCGAACGTGGGATCCACACCGATCGCGTCGGTGAACAGGATCTTGGTCATGCTGCGCTCGATCAGGCAGGTACCGATGATGCGGCGAATGTTCTCGCGCACCTGCTCGGCCACGCTGCGCGCCTCGTCCGCCGGATCGATGCGCACGATCGCCATCGTCAGCAGCTGCGCGAAGCGATCGATCAGGTTCTCGAAGATGGCGCGCTTGTCCTCGAAGTAGAGGTAGAAGGTGCCGCGCGCGACGCCGGCCTCCGCCACGATGTCGTCGATCGTGGCCTGGTGATAACCGCGCCGCGCAAAGACGTCGCGGGCGACCGTCAGGATCTGCTGGCGCCGCTCCGCCTTGGGCAGCTTCTCCGGCTTCTTGCTGGTCTTCTTGCTGCGCGCCAACGGAGGCTACTTCTTGGGCTGACAGCTCTTGGCGCTCGTGCCGGAGATCCCGTTGCACTCGAAGTCGGGCGGGCAGTGGTCGTCGTTCTCACAGAGCCAGGCGCAGTAGGCAGCGGGGCTGGCGCCGTCGTTGGTGCAGATGGCGCCGTCCTCGCACTCGTCGTCGTCGCCCACGTCCTCGCATTCTTCGCCCACCTCCTGCGCACCACAGCCGATCGGTGCCGCGAGGAGGAAGAGCGCGGCCAGGACGGGGACCTCGAACAGGCGGGGCATTGCGAGCAGGCTACTCCTCCTGGGCGCGCGGGGCTACCGCTCAACCAGGCAACCCGCCGTCGGATAGCCCGCGTCGTCCTGCTGACAGACTGCGCCCGCTCCGCACGGCGACTCGCCGGTTCGATAGCCGTAGGTGCAGCCGACCACGACGTTGCCTGCGCAGAAG
>DATLIL010001308.1:0-1976 GCA_035539475.1 Polyangiaceae bacterium | reverse complement strand
GAGGATCGAGTGGTGGGGGTGATCGCGATTTTTTCGACGCTCACCCAGAAAACGCGCTTTGATGCAGTCGACTTTGAACTCTTCAAACTACTGGGACAGCACGCCGCGGCAGCGCTCGTCTGCGCCAGCCTCTTCGCCCAGGCTGAGCGGAAGCTGCCCGGTCTTGAAGCCTTCCTCGATCTGAGCGTCTGAACCATGGCCGAGTATTCCTGTCTCATCGTCGAAGACTCTCCCATGATGCGCCAGCTCCTGGTGTTCGCGCTGGCGCGCGTGAAGAACCTGCGCGTGACCGAGGCTGATGACGGCGTGGACGGCCTGCGCAAGCTGGCCTCGGCCCGCTACGACATCATCGTCACCGACATCAACATGCCGATCATGGACGGGTTGAAGCTCGTCAAGCGCGTGCGCAGTGATCCGGTGCACAAGGACACGCCCATCGTGATCATCACGACCGAGGGCTCGTCCGAGGATCGGCAGCGCGCGCTGCAGCTCGGCGCCAACGCCTACATCACCAAGCCCATCCAGGCGCCGCAGGTCATCGCGACCGTCAAAGAGCTGCTCAAGATCGAGTAGCCTGTGGGCGTGCGACATGTCGCGCGCAACGCGTACCCTTCCGCTCGATGAAAGCGGCGTAGTCAGCGCGGCGGGCTCGTCGGCGTCGTGGCTCTTCTTGCTGCTGCACCGCGATCGTCTGCTGGCACCTTCCGCCAGATTCCGCCTGGACGGAGCCAATCTGGTCACGATCGGCCGCGGCGGAGGCCGATCTCGGCGCGAGACGGACCAGCTCGAAATCTTCGTCGACGACCCCTGGACCTCGACCCAGCACGCGCGCCTCGTCCGCGACGGCAAGCGCTTTCTGCTCGAGGACGCCGGCTCGCGCAACGGCACGGTCAAGAACGGCGAGCCGCTGACGGAAGGCTCGCTGCTCGAAGACGGAGACGTGATCGAGCTCGGCCGGACCTTCTTTCTCTACTGCGAGTCCGAGGCGCTCGATCCCGCGGGCGACGACGACGAGACGCAGCTCAACGAGCTCGGAGCGGGGATGCGTACGCTTTCACCCGCGCTCGCTCGCGACTTCGATCGGCTGGCCCGTGTGGCTCGTACCGCCGTTTCGATCCTCGTTCTCGGCGAGTCGGGTGTCGGCAAGGAGCTCCTGTCTCGCGCGGTACACAACCTCTCGCAGCGGCGAGGCCCGTTCCTCGCCGTCAACTGCTCGGCGCTCCCCGACAGCCTGCTGCAGAGCGAGCTCTTCGGCTACAAGAAGGGTGCGTTCTCCGGCGCGGTCACCGACCGACCCGGCCTGGTGCGGAGCGCCGACGGCGGAACGCTCCTGCTCGACGAGATCGGCGACCTCGGTCCACTGGGACAGGGAGCGCTCCTGCGCGTCCTCCAGGAAGGCGAGATCACTCCCGTCGGTGACACCAAACCGGTGAAGGTCGACGTGCGGATCGTCGCCGCTACGCACCGCGATCTCGCGGCGCTCGTGGACTCCGGTGCGTTCCGCAGCGACCTCCTGGCGCGGTTGTCGGGTTTCGTCTTCCACATGCCACCGCTGCGCAGCAGGCGAGAGGATCTGGGGCTCTTGATCCGGGCCGTCCTGCCACGCGTCGCCAAGGATCCCTCCACCATCTCGCTCAGCCAGGACGCTGCGCGAGCGCTCCTGACCTACGGCTGGCCCCTCAACGTGCGTGAGCTCGAGAAGTGCCTGGCTGCGGCCGTCGCTCGACTGCGCGACGGCAGGCTGAAGCTCGAGCATCTGCCGAAGAGCCTGGGGGCTCCGCCGGTGGAGTCGATGGCGCCCGCCGCCAGCGAGCCCCCGCCCTCGGGCAAGCCCAGAACCGTGACGCTCGAGGCCAAGGACGTCGAACGCCGTGCCCGACTCGTCTCGCTGCTCGAGCAGCACGCGGGTAACGTCAGCGCCGTCTCGCGTGAGATGGGCGCCGCGCGAGCACAGATCCATCGCTGGCTTCGCAGGT
>DATLIL010001307.1:0-5268 GCA_035539475.1 Polyangiaceae bacterium | reverse complement strand
CTTCTACTTCGGCGCCTGGCCGAGCTACGGCACCTGCCCGACCGACGGCTGCCTCGACAGCGGACCGACTCATTTCTCGGCAGCGCCCGCGGTCTCGGTGGACACGGATTCGCAGTACATCTACGTGGCCAAGCACGGCTGGGGCGAGATCCACCGCTGCGAGCTGCCCGACTGTGCCGACGACACCGACGACATCCTGGTGACGGATACCATCCCGCTCAGCGTCGCCGTCGACGAGACGACGCTGTACTTCGCCGCGTACGACCTCTTCGAAATCAACTCTGCCCCGCCGCCGGGGATCTTCAAGTGTCCGCTCGACGGTTGCGGGACGGACGAGCCCGAGATCGTTCGCGAGGCCCTCTCCCCTTACGCCATCGCCGTCAATGAGCGACGGCTGTTCTACACGGACGTCGAACAAGGCACGGTCACGAGCCTGGCCAAGTGAAAGTCAGCCGCTGAGCGGCTGATGCCCGAGCCGTACGTCGATACCGGGATGACGAGCGACGAGCGCGCGTAGCTGCTCCAGGCTGCGCGCGCTGCGCGGCTTGTCGTGCGAGAAATCGCCTGGTTCCACGCCGTTTCGCCAGCCCCAGGCGGTGTGGCAGGCGTCGCCGACCAGGAGCACGGGGCCCTTCGGCGTGCGCACGAGGTAGGCCGTGCTGCCCGCGCTGTGTCCCGGCACGTGCAGTGCCCAGACGCTGCCGTCGCCGAAGACGTCGAGCACACCGGCAAACTTACCGCTCGGATCCGGCTGGAAGGACCACTGCCGTAGCGGTGTATGACCATGAAACGCGGCGTCGACGATCGGACGCGCAAACAGATTCTCCGCCTTGCGCTCCGTCGTCTCTCCCGGGCCGGCGTAGAGAGCCGTGCCGCGCGGAACGTCACGCAGGCCCGTCAGGTGATCGGCGTGCAGGTGCGTGAAGAAGACGCCTGCCAGGGGTTGCTGCTGACGCTCGAGCCAGCCTGCGGTGTCGACACTGACCTTCATGCGGTCGACATTCATGACGTCGGCAACGATGCCGCGCAGGAGCGCCTGGTCCGGCGCGTCGCGCTGGGCACGCTCGACGCCGGTGTCCACGATGAAGAGCCCGTGCTGCGGATGACGGAGCGCGTGAAAGTAGATCTTGATCGCTTCGGGCCCGGGCTCGAGCCCCTGGGCACGCGCCGTGGGATGCTCGAGGTTGATGAGCCCTTCCCGCGGCACCTCCCAGTTGGCTGCCGCAATCGTCTCGACCTCCACGGGCCCCGGCTGCTCGATCACCGCCTCGAGCTCGACCGCACCGTGGGAAATGCCGTACGACCCCGCCGCGAGCGGGTGGGACGTGGGCCGGCAGCCCACCAGCGAAAAGGTCAGCAGCGCGCCACCCAGTACGCCAACAACAGCGAATGATTTCCAGTACTTCTTGAGCTGAGCCATGCGTCGTCTCCTCGTCTGTTCTGGAACTTAGCCCCAACGTATGCGCATAGAAATTGGCCAAGGCTGGATGTTAACATCCAAAAATGGATATCGCCTGGAACGACGTCCGGCTCTTCCTGGCGGTGGCGGAGGCCGGCAGCTTGAGCGGTGCGGCGCGGCGCCTGCGCGCCTCGCAACCGACGGTGAGTCGCAACCTCGCCGAGCTCGAAGCGAACCTCGGCTACGCGCTGTTCGTCCGCAGCGTGGATGGCGCGAGCCTCACCTCGGCGGGTGAGCGCCTGCTCCAGCCGGCGCGACGCATGGCGGAGTGGGCCGCGGAGGTCGAGCTCTGCGCGCAGCAGGGTGAGATGGCGCCGCGTGGTGTCGTGAGGATCACCGCGCCACCGGGCGTCGCGTTCGACTTCGTCGCTCCGTTCGCGAGCTACGCCCGAAAACGCTTGCCCGAAGTGACCCTCGAGGTGCTGTCGAGCACGCAGTACCTCGACCTCACGAGGCGCGAAGCCGATCTGGCGCTGCGTATGCGCCTGCCCGAGCAGCGCGATCTGGTGCGTGTGACCACGTTCGTGCACGATAACGCCGCCTTCGCGACGCGCACGTATGCGAGCACGCTACCGAAAGGCTACGGCCCGGCCGACATCGACTGGATCGGCTGGGCGCCGCCGCTCGATTCATTGCCACCGAACCCGCAGCTCGCCGCGCTGATCCCCAATTTCAGGCCGATCTTCGCGTCCGACGACTTCCTCGTTCAGCGCAACGCGGTCGAGTCGGGTGTCGGAGCCATGTTTCTCGGCCGCGTGCGCCACCGCTACTCGAGACCAACCGAGCTCGTGGCGCTCGAGCTCGAGCTCGGCCCCTACGCCAAGAGCGAGCTCCACCTGGTCGCTACCAAGAGCGCGCTCGAAGTGCCGCGCATCCGCGCCGTCGCCGAGCTCCTGGGCGAAGAGCTCGAGCACGCCTTGCGCCTGAGCAAGCCGTGACGGCGTGCCAGAATTGACACTGTTCCCGCTTTCGGCCGCGCTGCACTCTCGCTCGCGCCATGTCGTCACGCAAGGTCGCGCTCGCCAGCCTGGCCGCGACGTTCGCACTATTCCACTGCTCGAGCCCTGACCAGCAGCCACCGAGCTCGGCGGCGCCGGCAAACACGGGCGGCGGCACTGCTGCCGGTGCAGGCGGAGCGACGAGCCCCACGAGCGGCGCTCCCAGCTCGGCTGGCGCTGCGGTCGCCGCCGGTTCCGCCGGCATGGCCACCCTGCCCGAAGCCGGCACGGTGCCGGAAATTCCCCCGGAACCGGGCGATCCGTCGTTCACGGCTTTGACGGCTTCGGCCACGACCGTCGGCCTGTACGACATGCTCGTGGTCACGGTCAGGAGCTCGACCGCCTACGACAATCCGCTCGATCCTGACGACATCGAGGTCAACCTCGTCGTCACCGAACCCGACGGCGCAGAGGTGATGATGCCCGCGTTCCATCTCTCTGGTGGCTCGGGCGATTCCACCTGGGAGGCGCGCTTCACGCCGCGCAAGCTCGGTCGCTCCACCTACCGCATCCAGATGGTGCAGGCCGGGGCCACGCTGAAGTCCGATCAGGGCGAGCTCGAGGTGACCGCCTCGGAGCTCGACGGCTTCCTGCATCTCACACCGGAGACCTTCTACAACCTGGTGTTCGACTCCGGAAAGCGCTTCCGCGGCGTGGGCGAGAACTTCGGTTGGGAAACGGACGCCTACAAATTCGACGACATGTTGCCGCGGCTCAGGTCGAACAAGGTCAACTTCGTGCGTACCTGGGAGGGCCCCGGTCGTTACGCCATGGAACACGGCCAGACGCTCGGCAATTTCGATATGGCGGTGGTAGGCAGGCTCGATCAGGTGATGACGCTCGCCCGAGCCAACGGGATCTACCTGATGAGCTGCCTGGAGCCGGCCATTTACTACCTGCTCACGCCGCATGGCGGAGACACCAACATCCAGTGGTCGGCCAATCCGTACAGCAGCGCCAGGGGCGGCCCCGCAGCGTCGCCGGCGGACTTCTTCACGAACGAAGACGCCAGGCGCCACTACAAGAACCGGCTGCGCTACGCGATCGCGCGCTGGGGCGCCTACCCGGAGCTCGCGGTGTGGGAGTTCTGGAACGAGTTCGATCACATCGTGGAGCAGCAGGGAGTCTCCACCGCCGACATCGCCGACTGGCACCAGGAGATGGCCGACTACCTCGCCGCCACGGACCCGTACGACCGCATCGTCACGACCAGCATCTCGCACAACGACTACGCCGATCTCTGGAGTCTGCCCGGCATGCAGTTCTCGCAGCGGCACCTCTACGGCGATACCGCGGGCATCATCAGCACGCACACGGGCTACGAGGAGAAGTACGACAAGCCATTCGTGGCCGGCGAATTCTCTTACGACTGGCGCTGGCCCCTCACCCACTCACCAGCCACCTACGGCCGCGAGGTGCACATGGCGCTCTGGCGCGGCATGTTCGCGCCAACGCCGATCCTGCCGATGACCTGGTGGTGGGACTTCCACGCCGACAACGATCAGTACTTTCACTTCGAACACGCTTCGACCATGGCGGCCAAGACGGCGGAGGGCCCCGGACCGCTCGAGCCGCAGACCATCAGCGCCAGCAATGGTCTCGAGGCGCTGGCGCTGAAGTCGCCCAGCGGCCGTTTCGTCTGGGTCCACAACCCTGGTGGCGGGGCCATCAGCGGCGCGAGCTTCACGCTGAGCGGGCTCGACGCGCAAAGCTTCGAAGTGCACCCGTTCGATACCTGGAGCGGTGCGTGGGGAGCCGTCGTGTCGCAAGCGGTGAGCGGCGGCAGCCTGACCGTGGCTCTGCCGAGCCTCGGCGGCGATGCCGACATGGCCTACTGGCTGGAGGCGCCGTGACGGGCTCGCACACCCAGGTTCTGCTGCTCGGCGCCGCGCTCGGTGTCGTCGGTTGCAGTGAGTCCGTGGCCTCTTTTCACAGCCCGAGTGCCGGGTCCGCGGGAGAATCGAGCGCCAGCGCAGCTGGTGCGGGCGGCGTCGCCGGGACACGAACAACGGGCGGCGCGGGTCAGGGCGGCGGCATCGGCGGTTCGTCGAGCGAGGCCGGGAGCGCCGGCGTGAGCACGGCTGGAGCTTCCGGTGGCGGAAGCGGCGGCGCGGGCGGCTCCGGCGGCTCTGGCGGCGACGCAGCGATCGTCACCTGCCCGCATGCGGCACTCGCGCCGGGCAACCACGAGGGCACGCTCGAGCACGACGGCATCGAGCGCTCGTTCGTCGTCCACGTCCCGCCCATCTTCGACAATACGCGAGCACTGCCACTGGTCCTCAACTTCCACGGCGCTACCTCGACGAAGGAAGCTCAGGAGTCGCTGTCCCAGATGGACGACAAGGCCGACGCCGAAGGCTTCATCGTCGCCTACCCCGAAGGCGTTTCCCTGTACTGGAACGCCGGAACCTGCTGCGAGAGCGCATCCGCCAACAACGTCGACGACGTCGGTTTCGCCCGCGCGCTCGTCGCCCAGGTGAGCTCGGAGGTCTGCGTGGACCCGAAGCGCGTCTTCGCCACCGGCTTCTCGAACGGCGGCCGCATGAGCTATCGCCTGGGCTGCGAAGCGGCCGATCTGTTCGCCGCCATCGCTCCCGTCGCCGGCATCAAGTCCTTCCCCGATCAGATGAACAGCCCCGGCTGCACGCCGTCGCGAGCGATCCCTCTGCTCGACATCATGGGCACCGCCGACGAGCGCGTCGCCTCACAACCCGGCCAGATCGCCGAGTGGCTCGCCTTCAACGGCTGCAGCGGCGAACCCGAGGAAACCTACCGCCAGGGCGCTCACGTCTGTCACACCTACTCGGCCTG
>DATLIL010001306.1:0-21485 GCA_035539475.1 Polyangiaceae bacterium | reverse complement strand
AGTGACCTCAACCACCGGCGAGGGTCGCGGACGGGAGTTCGCCGAAGTGACGGCGGTAGTCGGCCGCGAACTCGCCGGTGGTTGAGGTCACTTCCCCTTCGCGGGCGGGAAAATCGTTTTCCAGTCGTCCTTCATGCTGGCGATCACCCACCCTCGCTTCGGTGCCTCGTCCAGCCCGCGGTCGAGTTTCCCGAAGTGCGACTTCCGGTCGTAGGCTACCTCCCGCTCCGCGTCGGTGTGGTGGACGAGCAGCCCGAACCGCGGCCCCTTCCCGGCCGTGGTGTACTCGAGCATCTCGAAGTCGCCGTCCGAGTTGCCGAACGCGGCGATCGGGCGCCGCCCGATCACCTGGTGGATGCCGACCGGCTTGCCTGCCTTGTCGTCGACCAGATCGACGGCTGCGAGCCGCTGCAGCACTGGTTTGCCGTTCTGGAGCTCGTATTTCACCCTGGCGCGGCTGCCGACGACGTTTTCCGGCGGCACGCCGTACACCCGCTCGGACCAGGGGCGCATGAACTCCACGCCGCCGCCCGAGACGATGAAGATCTTGAAGCCGCTGGCGCGCAGGTAGCCGATGAGCTCGAGCATCGGCTGGTACACGAGCTCGGTGTACGGTCGCTCGAAGCGCGGGTGCCGCGCCGAGCCGATCCAGCGGCTGACGATGGCTGCGAATTCGTCGGTCGTGTTGCCCATGTGGGTGGCGGCGAGCAGCGCGATCAGCCCGGGCTCTCCGCTCTGCGCCACGGCGTTCGGATCGCCCGCGAGCACGCCCTTGAAGGGTTGCTGCTCCTGCCACTCGGGGTGCGCGGGCGCGAGCTCCTTCACGCGATCGAGCGCGAACGCCAGCTGGTTGTAATAGGGTTGCTCGGTCCAGAGCGTGCCGTCGTTGTCGAAGACGGCGATGCGCTCGTGAGTCGCTACGAAGTCGGGTCCGCCCTCCGTGGTGACGCGCGCCACGAAGTCCATGATCGCCTGCCTCGTTGCGCCAGACCTCCATGAAGGCAGCTCGCGCGCTGCCACGCCGCTGGCGGGGCGGAGTTGCTCGGAGTCCGGAGACTGCACTGCTCTCTGATCACGCGCGCAGGCGATCCCTGCCGCGAGCACTGTCATCACCAGCGCAGTCGCGCTGACGAACTCTGCTGCACACGAAATTGCGAGCATCGAACTGCTGTCACTCTCCGGGTTGGCTGCGTTGCAAGGCACACGCCGTGGGAAGTCCTGCCTCGCCGCGTTGGTCGAACGCAGACATTCGAAAATCGGGTGAGAAGCAGCTCGTCCCGATGTGTCGGCGATGTGTGCAGCTGCAGTTCGGTCGCAGGTTGCGGGTTAATCCGCTGTGGCGACGTGCGCGTTCGCCGAACGCACGCGCAGCGGACTTTCACCGCTCGGTCTAGCCGGGGCGCACGACGCAGCGAAAACCGATGTGGCAAGTCGAGGTGTCGACGGTCTCCGGGATGCGCGCCGCCGGCCGGTAGCGATAGCAGTAGTTCTGGGCGCACAAGAAGGAGCCGCCCTTGAGCACCCGGCGAGCGAAGGAGCGTGGAATGAACTCGAAGCCCTCGTGCTTCGCGCCGCGTGGGTTCTCCGGCGCGCAGCAGGCGCTGGTCGCGGGCGCGACGTGACGGGCCGTGTAGTGTGTTTGGGTCCACTCCCAGACGTTGCCGGCCATGTCGTAGAGGCCGAAGTCGTTGGGCGGAAAGCTGCCGACCGGCGCGCTGCCCTCGAAGCCGTCGAGCACGAGGTTCTGCCAAGGAAATGAGCCCTGCCAGTAGTTGGCCATCAGAGCTCCCTCGGGCGCCTGTTCGTCTCCCCAGCAGAACTCGGCGCCGGAAAGCATGCCGCGCGCGGCGCGCTCCCACTCGGCTTCCGTCGGCAGATCCTTCTCTGCCCAGCGCGCGTAGGCGAGCGCGTCTTCGTAGGTCACGTGCACGACCGGGTGCTGCTCGCGGCCGAGGATGTTGCTCTCCGGTCCTTCAGGGTGATACCAGCACGCACCTGGCGTGTAGGCCCACCACGAGGGCCAGTCGTTGGGAGTCACGAGCCGGCGAGGCTTCTGGAAGACGGCCGAGCCCGGCACTAGCAGCGCCGGATTGGCGCCGGGGTAGAACGCAGGCTCGGGTTCTTGTTCGCACACCGTCGAGTAACCGGTGGCAGCGACGAAGGCCGCGAACTGTTCGTTGGTGACCGTGTGAACGTCCATCCAGAAGCCTTCGACGTTCACGTCGTGCGCCGGGGCTTCTTCGGGGTAGTGATGGTCCGAGCCCATGCGGAAGCTTCCGCCGGGGATCCACACCATGCCGGGGAGGCCGCTGGGCGACGGTAACTGCTCGGGACTCGTTGCCATGGCCCCGAGCGGCGTGCAGCTAACGTGCCGCTTCGATGTCCGGCAGCTGCCAGCTCTTGTCGAACAGCGCCGGTCCGGGGCCGTACAGGCGGAAGATCGTGAACCACTGCCGTCCGGCGCTCGTGGGGATCCAGTTCGATTCCTTGCCGTCCGGAGCGCGCGGACCGAAGTAGAGGTCGACGGAGCCGTCGAGGTTGGTCTGCAGCAGCTCGTCGTAGGAGTTGAGCTCGACGCGCGGAGAATCACGCAGGAACGCGGCCGTCTCCGCATCGTAGACGGTGGCCGCCCAGAACTGCCTCGCTGGCACGGGAGCGGGGACGCGCAGCCGATAGCTGCGCTCACCCGTCAAAAGGTGCCTGTCACCGTCGACCCAGGCCGTCAGATAGGCGCTCGCCTTGCCGAGCTTCGCCGGGGGTGCGCAGGCCAGAAAGTACATGAGCGCCCTGGCCTCGACGTCGAGGACGCCATCTTCTTCGAAGGTGAAGCCCGTTCTCGCGCCCACCGCGCTGGGCCAGCGCCAGGCTCTGTTTGGCCAGTGGGTGTTGCCCTCGAGCGGCGCCTTGCGCATGAACTCGTCGCGAGCCGTGGCGGCCGCGGTACTCAAGATCTCCAGCATTGTCTCGTCGGGCGCGAAGTCCGAGCCTTTGTCGAAGCCAAAGGCGTGAAGTACCCGCTGCATATCGGCGTCGCGCGGCAGCGCTGGCTCCTCGCCGAGCATGCGCGCGAGGCTCGCGTAGAAGCTCTCGTCGAAGCGCACGATGCCGTCGAAGGGCTTGCCGCCCAGGTTGATGAAGCGCTGCTCCGGCGGGTGGCTGATCTGGGAGGGCGGATACAGCCGCAGCCTCTTGACGAGCTCGAGGGCGTTGTGTGCGGCGGCGTGTGATGTTCCCTCGGCGATGGCGCGGAACACGGCGTAGCCGTTGAAGGTCTGGGGGCGGACCGCGAGGTATCCGCCAGGAGGCTCGGCGCGGTAGTCCGGTGGAAGCAGGATGTATCTGCCGCCCCTGCCCTGATCGGCCCCCTCCGGGCCAACGTCGACGAGCGGTACCTGCCAGGCGTCCAGGATCGAGCCGAACAGTCCTGCCCCGATCGCCGGCGGGATCTCCAGCACGAGCGGGCCGTCGTGGGTGTTGAAGTTGAAGTAGACGTAGCGCGTCGCCGCGTTCGGCGTCGTGATCTGGAAGTTCGACCCGGCGAATTTCGAGAGATAGGCGATGTCGCCGTAGTTCGCGCTGGCGTCGCGAAAGAAGGCCTGGCGCATGGCGTCGAAGCTGACGATCGGCATGGCCCAGACCGCCGTCTCGACAGCGAGCTCGTGGAGCTCCTGGCGCGACGCCGCTGCAGAGGTTCGCGTCGTGCCGCGCGCGCGCTGAGGCGAACGTGTACCAGGCTTTTCCATGAGCTCACTCCTTTGCGATAAATTTCGCAAGTTTCACGCCAGCCCTGCACTTGACGGACTACGCAGCAGAGCGCACGAGCGACGTTGATGCGCTACTCCGCCTCGGCCCTGCCTGCCGATCTCTTCGGAGGCGTCACGTTGTGGGCGGTGTCGCGGCGCAGGCCATTGCCTATTCGCGGCTGGCGCATGCCACACCCGTTGCGGGCTTGGTCACGGCCCTGGCGGATGCCAGCCTCTACACCCCCTTCTCGGATCGAGCCGGCGCGTCTCGATCGGTCCCGCCGGCGGCGTGTGCGCCATCTTCGGCGCGTCAGTGGCCAGCGTGCCTGCTCATCAGGTTCCTGCCGCGATCCTTCCCTGTTCGCCACCAGCTGCGCGAGGCGCTGAGAAAGATCGGCGGCTTCGTCTTGCTCGACGAGCAAGAGTTCGTTGCCGACGTGAAGAAGCTACGCGGCGCCGTGTAAGAACTCGTGCTGGATTTACGCAGGCCCGTTCGCGGGCTCGCGGCGCAAAGTCCTTCACTTGACAGCTGCGTCGTCGAACACACCAGAGGGGGTCAATGGGTAGTTGGGACCTGAGCTTGCGCGTCGCAAGGTCGACACCAAGCGACGGCTCGGATCCCGCACCCAGCGAGGGAACATGCGCATGACGAATTCCGGATCGAAGCTCCGTCCTCTTCTGGCAGGCCTCGTGCTGGCGGGTTGCGCTGGCGGCACCCTACCCGGGGGCGTCCACGCCAGCGGTACGGCGGGTGGCAAGAGCGCGACCGCGCCGCTGATCGCGCTGCCCACTCCCGTGGCGGGGACGGCCCGCGCCGCCAAGCCGGCCGCAATGTCTGCCGACGCCTATCAGCAGAGCCTCGCGAAGGCGTACACCGAGTTCAAGGGCGTGGCCGAGGGCAAGAACGCGGACTACATCCCCGCACTCGCCAAGGTCGACTCCAAGCTCTACGGCCTCGCCATCGCGACCGTCGACGGTGCGATCTACGAGGTGGGCAATTCACGCAACGAGTTCTCGATCCAGTCGATCAGCAAGGTCTTCACGCTGGCCCGCGCGATCGAAGCGCTCGGGCCCGCCGAGGTCGAGAAGCGCGTCGGCGTCAACGCCACCGGGCAGGCGTTCAACTCGATCATCGCCGTCGAGATGAACAAGAAGACGACCCCGGCGATGAACCCGCTGGTCAACCCGGGCGCGATCGCCACCGTGGACGCCGTGCCGGCGCCGAACGCCGACGCCAAATGGAACCTGATCAGCGGCACCCACAACTCCTTCGCCGGCCGCCAGCTCGCGCTGAATCAGGAGGTCTACAAGTCGGAGAGCGAGACCAACACGCGAAATCGCGCGATCACGACGCTGCTCCAGGCCTACGAGGTGGTCAAGGGTGACGCCTCCGAGGTGCTCGACCTCTACACGCGCCAGTGCTCGATCAACGTCAGCGCGCGCGATCTCGCGGTCATGGGCGCCACGCTCGCCAACGGCGGCAAGAATCCGCTCACGGGCGAGCAGGTAGTGAAGCCGGAGACCGCGGAGCGTGTGCTCGCGGTCATGGCGACGGCGGGTCTGTACGAGACCACGGGCGCCTGGATGTACGACGTCAGTCTGCCCGCCAAGAGCGGTGTCGGTGGCGGCATCGTGGCTGTGGCGCCGGGCCGCTTCGCGATTGGCTCGTTCGCGCCGCCGCTCGATGAGGCCGGTAACAGCGTCAAGGGTCAGAAGGCGATCGAGCGCATCGCCGAAGAGCTCGGCGCGAACATCTACGCGGGAGGGACCCGCTGATGTCCGCACGCAAGATGCGGACGCTCGCGCTCCTCGGATTCGGCCTGGTGAGCGCCTCGAACGCCTACGGACAGGCGCCGCCCGCCGACGGCACCGTCACCGTCACTCCGCCGCCCGCTCAGGGTCAGGTCCCGCCGCCGGCGCCGCCGACCCAGCGCGTGGAGCCGCCGGTGCCGCTCCAGCCCCAGCCGGCTCCGCCACCGTCCGAGCCCACCGCCGAAGCACCGCCCACCGCTGCCGCCCCGACGGACGCAGCGGCCGCTCAGGGCGAACCGGTCCAGAGCGACGCCGAGGACAAGAACGGCGTCGCCGGCTGGTACCCCGGCTTTGCGATCAAGTCGAAGGACGAGAAGTTCAAGCTCCGCATCGGCCTGAACGCGGCGTATCGCTTCGAGCCCTACTGGGTCGACGGCGAGTCGCAGGATCGGAAGACGTTCTTCGTGCTGCGCCCGTTCATCGAAGGCCACATCTTCGACGACTGGATCCGCTACTGGACCTCCTTCGAGTTCGCCGCCAATCCACCGTACCTGCTCGACTCGTACATCGAGCTCATGCCGATGAACGAGTTCGGTCTGCGCATCGGCCAGCAGTGGACGCCGCTGTCGCGCCACGAGTACTTCGGCCCGCAGGAGATCCTGTTCCCGGAGTGGGCGCCGGTGGCCGAGTACTTCTGGACCGGTCGCGACAAGGGCATCACGGCCCTCGGTAACATCGGCGAGGGCAAGTTCGAGTACTGGGCTGGCGTCTACTCCGGTACGCCGTTGCGCCAGTTCATCGCCATCGACGGCAACTGGGTGCTCGAAGGGCGCGTCACCGTCAGCCCGATGGGTCCCGTCGCGCCGAAGGAGTTCGTCTACATCGTCGAGGACGAAGTGCCGTTCCGTCTGTCATTTACCCTGCAGGGTTACGTCGGCAGCATCGAGTCGGCCGAGGAAAACTTCAACAGCTCGAGCTTCCGCTTCGACGTCACGGGTACCGGCGAAAGGCAGGACAAGGGCGCCGTCGCCGCGGACGTCTGGGTCCAGGGCGGTCCGGTCGCAGCGCTCGTCGAGGGCTACTACCGTCAGACGGACCCGGAAGGAGCCCAGGAGTGGAACTCGATGGGTGTCTGGGGTCAGGCGGGTGTGATGGTCGTGGATCGCACCGTCGACGTCGGCGTGCGCGCCAACCTGCTCGACGCCAGCGACGACCTCGACAACGACATGTTCGCCTCGATCGAGGGGCAGGTCGGCTTCTATCCGGTCCACACACAGAACCTCCAGTTCAAGCTGCGCTACGGCTACGCCCATCAAGAGGATCCGGGCGTCGAGGGCGCTCCGCTATTCACCGTGCCGGGCGATCACCAGCTGATCACGGCACAGCTCATGCTGGCATTCTGATGCGCGGCGCATGGTTACTCGCCGGCGCCATCCTGCTCGGTGCTGCGCCGGCGTTCGCTCAAGACGCCAAAGACGCTGAAGACGACATCGACGAGCAGCCGGAGACGTGGGGCGCGTTCGACCCTGGCAAGGGCTTCGAGGTGGCGCGCACCAAGCTGGGTTCGCTGAGCATTAGCAATTACTCGCTGGTTCGCTACATCGATCAGCTGCCCGAAGATCAGAGCTTCGTCGATCACCTCGGTCGTTCGCACGTCATCGATACGCGTCGGGATCTGCAGTTTCACCGTGTGCTCCTGACCTTCAAGGGTTACGTCTACGATCCTGCCTTCACCTACACCACGACGGTGTGGACCGTGAACGCCACCAACCAGATCAACGTGGTGGGTGCCCTCGAATACAAGCTGAAACGAGGTGCGATGATCGGTGGCGGCGTCGACGGGTTGCCCGGGACCCGCTCGCTGCAGGGCTCTCATCCCTACTGGTTGGGGCACGACCGCGTGATGGCGGACGAGTTCTTTCGGCCCGGTTTCACGATGGGGGTGTGGATCAAAGGTGAGCCCGTGAAGACCTTGTTCTACCGGCTCATGCTCGGCAACAACCTGAGCACGCTCGGCATCAGCGCGCGCGAGGACACGCGCCAGTTCGCCAGCTCTGGCAGCATCTGGTGGCAGCCCACCACCGGCGAGTTCGGACCGCGCGGCGGCTTCGGCGACTACGAGCAGCACGCCGAGCTCGCCACGCGCTTCGGGACGTCGTACACGCACTCGCGCGAAAACAGGTTCAGCGATCTCGAGCAAAAGAGCCCGGACAACACGCAGATCCGTATCTCGGACTCACTGCTCTTGTTCGAGGCCGACGCGCTCGCTCCCGGCGTGACGGTCGAGTACGCGAACTACGACATGCTGGCGGTCGACGCCGGCTTCAAATACGAGGGCTTTTTTCTGCAGACGGAGTGGTACTTCCGCTGGCTGACCCATCTGGATGCGACGGGACCCCTGCCCATAGACAGCATGTTCGATTGGGGCTTCTACGTTCAGGCGGCGTACATGGTCGTGCCCGAGCTGGTCGAGGTCTACCTCTCCACGTCGCATGTCCAGGGCTCGTTCGGCTTCGACGGACGTGAGATCGTCGGCGGCACGAACCTCTATCCGTTCGACACCCGCAACCTGCGCTTCAACCTGCAGGTGATCGGCGTGGACGACTCGCCGGCAAGCAGCCTGTTCGGCTACTACGTCGGCGGGCAGGAGGGCGTGACCGTGGCCGCGGCGGCGTCCGTCTTCTTCTGACGTCGCGAAAGGCGAGATACCCATGCTGCGCTGGCTCCTGTCGTCGATCGTGTTCGTGCTCGTGCTCTCGTGTCACGTCGGCCAGAGGCCTGCGAGCAGCCTGACGGGCACGGCGCAGGCGCAGCCCGCGGCCGGTGTCAGCGCCGGCAACTACTTGTTCAACGATTGCCACGTACACCTGACGAACTACATCCAGGAGGGCATCGACGTCCGGGCGTTGCTCGGCGTGATGGGCAAGCGCGTCAAACGCGCCGCGCTGTTCGGCATCCCGCTGCAGCAGCTCTGGTCGCACCGGGTTTCGGGTGACTACCAGCCCACGTACTACCTGAACGCGGACACGCCCCTCTACTACTACTCGTTCACGGACGCCTACATCGCGATGGCGTACCGCTCGCTCGGCCGCGCCGAGCAGGCGCGCTTCGATCCGATGATCACGGGCTTCAACCCGGCCGACATGTACGCGGTCGACCACATCAAGCGCGTGCTCAAGACCTTTCCCGGTGTGTTCACCGGCATCGGCGAGTTCAGCATCCACAAGGAGTTCGTGTCCGCCAAGGTGGCGGGTGAGGTGGCGAGCCTGCAGGATCCGGCGCTCGATCGTGTGCTCGACTTCGCGGGCGAGTCGGGGCTGCTCGTGCTGATCCACAACGACGTGGATGTCCCGTTCGCCAAGCCCGACTCCAAGCCGGTCTACCTCGATCAGATGCGCGCTCTGCTGGCGCGCCACCAGAAGACGACGATCATCTGGGCTCACGTCGGGCTCGGTCGCGTGATCCACCCGATCGCGAACCACGCGGCCATGATCGAGGACATCGCCAAGGATCCGACATTTTCGCACGTGTACTTCGACATCTCGTGGAACGAGGTGGCCAAGTACGTGACCTCGAGCCCGGAGGCCGTGACGATCACGGCGAACCTGCTCAACCGCTACCCGGATCGCTTCTTGTTCGGCACCGACGAGGTCGCACCCAAGACGCAGGACGACTACCTGCGCGTCTACTATCAGTACGCGCCGCTCTGGAACAAGCTGACTCCGGCCACGGCCGAGAAGGTGCGTTTCGGGAACTACGTGCGCCTGTTCGACGCCGCGCGCCAGAAGGTGCGCGCCTGGGAGCGCGCGAACGTGCGCTGACGAGGGGCCATGGCTTCCCTGCTACAGCGCACCCGCGAGTGGGCCGGTTTTGGCCGGTCGAGCGCGAAACCGGCGTTCTGGATCGTGTTCGGTATCGCGCTGGTCGTGCTGCTCGGCGCGCTCGGTGTGCTCTTCATCAGCGAGGGCGGATTGGCCAGGCCTTCGCTGTACGGCCTCGCCGGGCTCGTGCTGAGCTTCCTGAAGGCTCAGGACTTCATGCTGCTGTTCCTGACCGTGGCGGGTGGGTACACGATCGCCAGGCTCAGTATCAAGGGCGTGTCCCTCGGCACCACGGCGGGCACGATGGTGCTCGGCATCTCGCTCAGTTTGTGGGCCAGCGGCGCGCACGGTATCGAGTTCAAGCTGTCGGACGCGACGGGGACGTTGTTCCTGAACCTGTTCATGTTCTCGATCGGCATGAAGGTCGGGCCGCAGGTGCTGCTCGGGCTACGCCGCGGCGTGCTCGGGCTGGTCGCCCTGGCTTTCATCGTACCGGCCCTGTCCACGGTGGTGATGCTGTCCATCCGCAACCTGCTCGACGTGCCGGCAGGGATCGTGGTGGGCGTCTTCGCTGGTGCCAACACGGCGACACCAGGGCTTGGCGCGGCGAAGGCGGCCTTCGAGAGCGGCGCCGCCCGGCACATCGGAAACGTGGCCGAGGCGGAAGCCAACATGGCCACCGCCTTCGCCTTCAGCTACTGCACCAGCACCGTCCTGTTCGTCGTCTTGCTCAAGCTGCTGCCGCGCTGGTTCGGGCGCGACGTCGTCGCCGAGGGTAAGAAGTTCGAAGAAGAGGCGGGCAGCGGGGGGATCCCGCTGCCCGGCACGCCCGGCTCGCTGCTGACCGGGGTGCTGCCCGTCGCGCGGCGCACCTATCGCCTGGAGCGACCCGCAGCGGTCGGTCACAGCCTGGGCGAGCTCAGGCGCCTTTTTCCACTGCTCGACGTCAAGGCCATCATACGCCAGGGCAAGCTCCTCGAGCACGGTGTCGTCCCCGTGCTCGAGCTCGGCGACGTCATCGCCGTCTTCGGACCGGTCTCCCAGCTCATGGACCTACCGGAGCGCGTCGGGCACGAAGTCGACGATCCGCTGGTTCCGCCCCTCGTGCTCGAGACCGCAGAGCTCGTGCTGAAGAACGACGCAGTCGAGGGCCGCAAGCTCGGAGATCTCGCCGCCGACGTCGGTCACGGCGTGTACCTGAATGCGCTGTTTCGTTCCGGCGAGCTCGTGCCGAAGAGCCCCGACATCACGCTGGAGCAGGGCGACATCCTGCGCGTGACGGGTACCGGCGAGCGCATCGCGAACCTCGCGAAGCACGTCGGTCCGATCGTGCGCCCCAGCATCACGACCGACATCTTCACGCTCTGCCTCGGCCTTTCGCTGGGCGCCTTCCTCGGCGCGCTGAGCATCCCCTTGGGTGACATCGATCTCAGCCTGGGGGCCATGGCCTTCCTCCTGGTCGGCATGCTGTTCAGCGCGCTCCGCACACGAAACCCGGCGCTCGGCGGGCCGTTTCCGGAGCCCGCGCGCAAGCTGTTCGAGGACCTCGGGCTCAACGTCTTCGTCGCCGTGCTCGGCCTGAATGCAGGCATGGGCGTGATCAGGGCGGCCAAGCTCGGCGCCATCACGCCGATCGTGCTGAGCACGCTGGCGGTGGGGCTCGTGCCGCCCGTGATCGGTTGGATCTACGGGCAGTACCGGCTGAAGATGAACGCGGCCGAGCTGCTCGGCGCCGTCGCCGGTGCGCGCTCGAACGCCGCCGGCATGAGCGCGGCGGTGGAAGCGTCGCGCAGCAACGCTCCGGCGCTCACCTATCCGGTCACCTTCGCCATCTCGAATCTGCTGTTCACGACCATCACCTATCTCCTTGCGGTGAAATGACCCGCTGAGTCGTTCTGGCCGCGAACTTGCATCAACAGACGTCATGGATCACTCCGTAGAAACACGTGTGGAGACTGGGCGGCTCGCACGAAAGGCCGTTCCACGGCGTACCCATCTTTACGAGCCTGGCGAGCGCACGTTCGATCCCATCGCGCTGATCGAGCAGCAGAACGAGGGCCGTATCCCCGAACTGGTTCCGATCCGTCACGCCAGGATGGCTCAGTCGGCCTTCGCGTTTTACCGCGGCTCGGCCGCGGTGATGGCAGCGGATCTGGCGGCGCGCCCGCACAGCGGGATCATCGTTCAGCTCTGCGGCGACGCCCATCTCTCGAACTTCGGCGCGTTCGGCTCACCAGAGCGCACGCTGCTGCTGGACATCAACGACTTCGACGAGACGCTGCATGGCCCCTTCGAGTGGGACGTCAAACGCCTGGTCGCCAGCGCCGTCCTGGCGGCGCGCGACCGAGGCTTTGGCCCCCAGATGGCGCGCAACGCGGCGCTGGCCGCCGCCGACAGCTACGCCGAGAGCATGCGTGAGTATGCCGGCATGCGTGAGCTCGACATCTGGTACTCGCGCATCTCGGCCAACGAGATCCTGTCGCTCCTGCCACGGGGCCGCTGGCGCCGCGCCTATCGCGCCGGCGTAGCCAAGGCGCAAGAACGCGACAACCTGCGCGCCCTCAATCGCCTGGCCGAGCCGTACGACGGCGGGCTGCGCATCAAGGATCAACTACCGTTGATCAAACGCGTCGAAGTGCCGGACGAGCTACGCCGCGTGAAGGGGTTCCTCGACGCCTACCGCGACACGCTGGAAGAGAGCCGCCGGAACTTGCTCGACCGCTACAGCTTCGTCAGCGCGGCCTACAAGGCGGTCGGCGTCGGCAGCGTGGGGACGTTTTGCTTCATCGGCCTCTTCCTAGGGCGCGACAACGACGATCCGCTCTTCTTGCAGGTCAAACAGGCGAACGCTTCCGTGCTCGAGGCCTACCTGCCCCCGAGCCCGTACGAGCAGCACGGCGAGCGCGTCGTCACCGGTCAGCGCTTGATGCAGGCCGCGAGCGACGTCTTCCTCGGCTGGGCCAAGGGCGAGGGCGGTCGGCATTTCTACGTCCGCCAGCTGTGGGACTGGAAGGCGTCGATCGACGTGGCCCGCCTCGACCCGCAGCGGCTAATGCTCTTTTCCCAGTTCTGCGGCAGGATCCTGGCTCGCGCCCACGCGCGGACGGGCGACGCCGTCGCCATCGCGAGCTACATCGGCGGAAGCGATCGCTTCAGCGAGGTGCTCACCCGCTTCGCGACCGCTTACGCCGATCAGGCCGAGCGCGACCACGAAAGCTTCAGTGAAGCGATCGTGGCCGGACGGCTCAGTATTGCTTGACGCTACGCCTGACCGTGCGCGCACGGTCGAGGTGGCCGCGCACCGCCTGCTCCACGCGGGTGGCGGCGCGGTCGAAGGCCTCGGCGGCATCGAAGCCGAGCTCCTCGACCAGCACGCTTGCCATGTGGCTCAGCACCACCTTGATGCGGCACGACGTGTCCACGCCGCCTCGCCGGCCGTTGACGTCTTCGAAGCTCACCGTGACGCTCTCGATGTGGGACGCGACCTTGCCGAGCTTGAACCCCAGGTGCTTGCGCATGTGGTCCTCGAACGCGGCGTTCGTCCCGACGCCCCCGCGATGAATCGAGAGCGGTGTCCGATCGATGGAAGTCCTGCCCAGTGAGGCCTTGCCGGCGTGCGGCACACTGCCGGCGAAAGGCCTGCGCTCGGCGTTCCCTGCTGTACGCATGGCTCGCTACGCCTAGTATTCGTTGAACATGCGCTGAACGTCCTTCGGGTTCGTGGTCTTGGTCAGCGCCAGCTGCAAGAGCACGCGTGACTTCGGCGGGTTCAGCTCGGCCGAGGCCACGAAGCCCATCTTGTCGTCGTCGACCTCGTTGTTGCGCAGCACGATGCCGCTCTCGACGCGCGATGCGCGCACGACGACGACCCCTCGCTTGACGGCGGCGGCCAGCAGGTCGAGCGCGGCCTTGGACATGTTGCCGTCGCCGACGCCGGCGACGACGATGCCCTTGGCGCCGCGATCGATCGCGGCCTGGATCAGGTCGACGCTCATGTTCGAGTGGGCGTAGATGATGTCCACGCGCGGCAGCGCCTGCAGGTTGTCGACCGAGAACTCCGACTGGCTGGTGTGGCGCTTGTTCATGCGCTCGAACCAGTCGATCTTGCCGGTGTGCACGAAGCCGAGCGGGCCGCGCATCGGGCTCTCGAACGTCTGCAGGCTGGTGGTATTGGTCTTGATCACGTTTCGCGCCGAGTGGATCTCGTCGTTGAGCACGACCATGACGCCGCGGCCGCGAGCGTTGTCGTCGGTGGCGGCGGCCACTGCGTCGTACAGGTTGGCGGGGCCGTCGGCGCTGGTGGCGGTGGCGGGCCGCATCGAGCCGACCATGACCACGGGCTTTTCGCTCTTGAGCACGAGGTGCAGGAAGTAGGAGGTCTCCTCCAGCGTGTCGGTGCCGTGAGTGATCACGATGCCGTTGGTGCCGGCCTCGTCGAGCACCTGATTGGCGCGCTTGGCGAGCTTGAGCCAGACCTCGTCGTTCATGTCCTGGCTACCGATGTTGGCCACCTGCTCGCCGCCGAGGCGCGCCAGCTTGTCCATGTTGGGCACGGCCTTGATCAGATCCTCGACCTTGAACGAGCCGGCCTTGTAACCGTAGCCGCCCGCGGTGCCGGCGCCCGCGATGGTGCCGCCGGTGGCCAAGATCTTGATCGACTTCAGCTTGGCAGGCGCCTTCTCGGTCTTGCTGGCGGTCTGCGCTTCAGCCTGGCGCGCGCCGGGCGTGGCCAGACCGGCCAGGGCCATGAACGCGCCGAGCAAGGCCGGTGCGCTCCATCGAAATAGCTTTCGCATGGTCACTTCCCTTTCTTGATCTTCCGCCACTTCTCGGCGGCCGTAGTCGCGATCTCGCGCAGGTTCTCGCCGATCTGCTCGTAGTCGTCGGTGTCGAGGTTGGCGAGCGAGACGCGCACCGACCAGGGCGGTCCGTCGAACCCGCTGCCGTTCAGGAGCACGGTGCCCGAGCGCTGCGCCAGCGCCAGCACGATTTCGATGGGGTCGTGGTGGCTCTCCACGTAGTCCATGAAGTCGTTGCCGATGACGTTGCGGCCCCAGACCTCGAGGTCGAGCGTGGCGTAGTAGCCGACGCGGTGCGGATCTTCCGGCAGCTTGACGCCCAGGCCCTGCACCAGACGCTTGAAGCGCTCGTGCACGATGTTACGGCAGCGCTTGGTGTAGCCGTCGTCGGGGTCGAGCAGCGTGAACAGGGAGAACAGCGCCATCTGGACCTGTGCCGGTGTGGACAGGCCGGCGGTGTGGTTCAGCGCCACGTCGCGGCTGTCGGCCACCAGTCGATCGATGAACTTGATCTTCTCGGGCTCCAGCGTGAGGCTCGAGTAGCGCTCGTGCAGCGCGGCGCGATCCTCGCGGGGCAGCTCCGCGATCTTCTTGTCCAGGACGTTGTTCTCGTGCAGCGCCACGACGCCCAGGCGCCAGCCGGTGCAGCCGAAGTGCTTGGAGTACGAGTAGACCAGGATCGTGTTGTGCGGCAGATCCGCGGCGAAGGAGCGGAAGCCCTCGACGAAGGTGCCGTACACGTCGTCGGTCAGGATCAGCAGATCCGGGCGCTTTTCGCGCACCAGCTTCACGATGCGGGCCTGCGTCTCGGCATCCATCGAGAACGACGCCGGGTTGGACGGGTTCACGATGAAGAAGGCCTTGACCTTGGGATCCTCGAGCTTCTTGATCTCCTCTTCCGAGTATTGCCAGAGGTGAAAGCCCTTGCCCTCGGACATGCGGCTCTGCGCGATCGTCACCGTGTTCAGCTTGAAGTCGTTCAGGTGCGGCAGCTCGACGTAGGGAGTGAAGATCGGCGTACCCAGGGCAATGGTGTCGCCCTGACGCAGCAGCTTGTTCTGCATCAGGCTCTTGAACACGTAACACATGGCCGCCGTGCCACCCTCGACCGCGAAGATGTCGAACTTGCCGGGTGGCGGGTTCTCGTCGCACATCGTCTTCGCCAAGAAGCGATGCACGACCTTCTCGACGTGGACGAGCATGCGGTCCGGGACCGGGTAGTTGTCGCCAATGGTCGCGTCGACGAGCTCGTGGACGAACTCGTTGGCGTTGAAGCCCAGCTCCTTCACGCCGTATTCGATCGACCGCCGCAGGAAATCGACCCCGGGGCTCGCTTCCGCCCTGTCCAGGAAGGCCTTCAGCCTGTCGGCGATGCCGTCGGCATGTGGCATGCCGCCGAGATCGGGCTCGTCCCACACGCGTTTCGACTCCTCGAGGCAGAACTGCCCGAAGGTGAAGAAGGCTTCGCGCGGCGTCGTGGCGACCCAGTTCGGGTTGCCGCGCCCCGCGTTCAGGAATGCATGCGTGGCGGACTTGTCATGGGTGTAGTCCTTGGCATACGTAATGAGCTCGTCCTTGAGCTCGAAGGGGCTGAGTTGCTCGAGCTCTGCGGCGGTTCGGGTGGCACGCGGCATCGTGAATCACTCCTTGCGACGGCAAGGGGATTTGCACGCAGCGTGCCCGCGGGACTCAGCCCGTCAGGGCAAACAGGTAACACATGATCGTGAACAGCACGTTGGAGATGGCGAACGCGACCGGATAGGCGATGGCCGGCGCTGCACTTTGCGCCGCCTCCTGCGCCGCGCGCATCCCGGGGCTGCTGCAGCGTGCCCCCGCGATGGCACCCAGGAGCTCCGCGATGTTCATCTTCAGCCGGTACTGCCCGAGCACCCAGCCCACCAGCATGGGCAGGATGCCGATCACGGCCGAGCCGATCAACACGGGGGCGAGCGCGCCGCTCTGGATCGCCTTGATCACGCCGAGCCCTGCGTTCAGGCCGAGCACGGCCACGTACACGTTCAGGCCGAGATCCTCGAACAGCTGCCGCGCAGGCTCTGGAAACGGGCCGCCGAGCGCGGGGTTCCTCGTGCGCAGAGCGCTGAACGCCACGCCGACCAGAAGCAGCGCCACCGAGCCCAGGCTCAGCTTGATGGCGCCGATCGGCAGCACCAGCGCGCCGATGAATCCACCCAGGGCGAGGCCGAGCGCGAGCGTGAGCGTGTCCGTCGTGAGGCTGGGGCGTACGATCCGGCCCACCTTGCCTTCGAGGTGTTTGATGCGGTCCGGGGTACCTGTCACGCGAAAGACGTCGCCCTTCTTGATCACGATGTCAGGGCCGCGCGGGATGTGCTCGCCGGCACGGAAGATGGCGTTGAGGTACAGGCCGTGGCCGATGCCCTTGGCCAGGTCGATCAGCTTGTGGCCGATCAGATCGCCGCGGTTCACCACGATCTCGACCGTCTCGAGCTCCATCGCCGGCACGTGTGGGTCGTCGATCTCGGCGCCGATCCGATCTCGCAGCTGGAGATGAATGGGGGTCGGCGCGAACACCGCGATCTCGTCGCCCACCTTGATCACCGTGTCGTCGCTGAGCGAGACGAGCTTGCCGTCGCGCACCACGTCCTCGATGTCGAGCCGCGGGTACGTCTCGCGCAGCTGACGGATGTTACGGCCGGAGGTCTCCATTCGCTCGATGCGGTAGGTGCGCCGAGTGAGGGGTAACGTGCCGGGCAAGAAGGCGTTGGGCGTGCCGGGCAGCGGCGTGCCGTCCGGCGCCAGCTCGCGCTCGAACGCCTGTCCCTCGGCGACGGCGTCGCGCTTGAACAGGCGCGGCAAGGACTTCAGCACCAGCACGAACAGGACGACGCTGATGCAGTAGCTGAAGGCGAAGGCCGTCGCCATGTTGGTGGTCGCCTCGCTGGCGTTGGCCACCGCCCCGCTGGCGTACGCGGCTTGCGCGGCACCGAGCCCCGGCGTGGCCGTGTTGGCGCCGGCAAAGATGCCGACCGCTATGCCGGGCGGCAGGTCGATCAGTGCGTTCATCGCCAGAAGGAGCCCGGCGGCCAGAAGCGGGACCAGCACGCCGAGGATGATGAAGCTCTTGGCGCCCTGGCGAACGCCTACCAGAAACTGCGGACCCACCTTCATGCCGACGGCGAACATGAAGAGATTGAAGAACAGCGAGCCCAGGAAGTCGGGCAGCTTGAACTCGATGCCGTGACGCGCGCCCGCCCAGACGCTGATGACGAGCGCGAGCAGCAGCGTCCCCGCGGTGGCGCCCAGCGTGATGCCCTTGATGCTGGCCTTCGCGATCGTGTAGCCGCCGGCCATGGTCAGGAACAGCAGCACGAACTGCTGTCGGCTCAGGAAGCCAAACATCGCGGCGCCGCCGGCCTTCACCGCGCCCGGGGCAACCACGAACAACACCGCCAGGAGCGTGACGCACAGCGCGATGCCCAGCACTATCCAGCGTGCGATGTGGCTCTCGGGTTCTCGTGCGAGCCCGGTGGAGACGTCTGCCGTTGCCGTCGACATTTCGAGAATCTATGTGTCGCCGATCGGCACGCAACGAGCGATATCTCGCTGAGCAAACTCCGTCACTTGACCGGCAGCGTTCGCGTACACACGAAGGGGGGCACTTGGTGCGGTGTCGCTCCGGGACGTCCTCAGCGAGATCATGATCTCGGAGAGCGAGTGGCACGCCGCTCGTGCGGTGGTCGAGCTCACCGCCGTCGTGGCCGGCGGGATCTCCGGCGCGCTGCACGCCATTCGCCGGGAGTACGACCTGGTGGGCATCACCGTGATCGGCGTGGTCAGCGGTCTGGGCGGTGGGATCGTGCGCGATCTGCTGCTCTCGCAGGGCCCCGTGCTGGCGTTGCAGCAGAAGGGCCTGCTGCTCACGGCATTCCTCGGCGCTGGCGCCGGCATGTTGCTCGGACAGCGCACGGCGCACTTCCGGGCGGTGTTCTGGTTCTTCGAAGCGCTGGCGCTGGGCCTGTTCACCATCGCCGGTATTCAGCGTGCGGAAGAGGTCGGGCTGCAGGTCATCCCCGCGATATTCCTCGGCGTGGCCAGCGGCATCGGCGGCGGACTGTTGCGCGACGTGCTCTGCCGCGAGACGCCGGTGCTGCTCATGCCGGGGCCGCCCTACGCGGTGTCAGCGCTATTCGGCGGGCTCACTTACTTCGGCGTTCGACTGGGTCTCGACGCACCCACGGTCGTCTGTGAATGGCTGGGGATCCTGGCCGCATTCGGTCTGCGCGCGCTGGGTACCTGGCGGCGCTGGGTGATGCCGCGGCACCACGAGGTGAGGGTGCGCTTTAGTCGCTGGCGCGCCCGCTTCCCGCAGCGGAGAGCGCGGCGGCGCGCGTGAGCTCTCCGGCTCCAGCAGCACCTCGTCTCGATGTGTCAATGTTGCTCGCGACGGACAGCCGTTCGAGCCGATGCACGCTTGTACCAGGCCAGATAGAGTCCGCTCACGAGCGCGGTGACGAGGAAGTACAGGACGACCGCCGCAGGAGCGCGCTTCTCGTCGGGAAAGTTCGTGTGCGCTATTGCTATGGCCATGGCCGGGTGGCGCGTCGCCGTACAGAGCGCGAGCACGACGCGATTTTCACCATCCGGACGGCCGAGGACGTGCCCCACGCCGAGCCCGATCACGGAGAAGATGATGAAGGCGGCGAGCGTCCCGTTGCCGATCAGCGCGCCCATGTCGTGCCGCGCGGCATAGAGGACGGGTACCAGCGAGGCGAGCAGCAGAGCCATGGCGACGGCGCCCAGCGGTCGCGCCACGTGCGCGGAAAGAGACGGCGCCAAGCGGCGAACGAGCATACCGGCGGCCAGCGGCGCCAGAACGGTGGCCAGGGCCAGCAGCGCCACGCTGACAGCAGACATGCGCAAAGGAACGTGGAACAGGCGCTGCAATACCGCCATGGACAGCGGGATCATGACGATCGAGGCGAGCGCTGCCGCTACCAGCAGACCGACCGTGTAGCTCGTCTGACCGCCAGCCTTCAGTGCCCTCCGTGGAAGGAGTGGAGGTACGGGCGAAACGGCGATCGCTCCGAGCGCGAGCTTCACCACCGGGTGAAAGTCGTAGCTCGCGATCATCACGACGGCGACCAGCGCCATCACGCCGTTCATCGACAATAGCGCACGCGCCAGCGGCTCCGGCTGGCGCAGCAGGTGCGTCGCGTCGCGCGTGGTGGCGCGCAGGCCGAGCGCGAGAACGCTCAGAAAGAGGCTGCCTTTGAGCACCCACAACACCACTGTTTCCATGACATTGTCCGCAGCAACGCATGTGCCATGCGCGCCGCGATTCGCGGCATGAGGTCTGCAAGACAGCGCCGCGATGGAAACCATGGACTCCAAGCCGCGCGCTCGGCGGCGCCTAGCGCCAGCGCGATTCCTCGTGGGCGCCGGCCTCTCGCTCTTCGGTTTCTCGTCGGTGGCTGTTGCGCAGGAACCGCCTGCGGAAACTCCGCCGGCGGAACCGGCACCCGCGCCCGAGGCGCCGGCGGCGGAAACTCCGCCCGCGCCCGAGGCGACACCCGCGCCCGATGCGACTCCTCCGCCAGCGCCGGCAGCCGAGGCGCCCGCGACGCCCGTGACCCCGGCGCCCGACATCAAGGAAGAGAAGAAGAAGGACAACGTCCAGCAGCTCGGCCAGCACATGTTCCCCGTGCCGGCGTTCATGCCGTGGTCGTTCGTGAGCACGCACTTCTCCTTCCGCCAGGGGGTGGCCCGCATCGCCGTGCCCGACTTTCCGACGCGTCTTGGTGACGACAGGGACGTGAGCATGACCGGTCTGCTCGAAAACATCGAGTTTGGCGCGCGCTTCTGGGATCCGCTCGAGCTCACGCTCGCGCTGGGCGGCAGGATGTTCGTCGGTAACGGTGTGGACTCGATTCTCGCGCTTGGCGCCGACTTCTCCTACAACGTCGGCGGCGGCGCGACCGTTCGCCTCATGCGGCTGGAGGGTACGCAGCTCTCGCTGCGAGGTCGCTTCACGTGGGACTCCGGCGGCTCGCTCGAGATGATCAAGCTGTTCGACGCGCTCGAGGGCATAACCGCCGAAGAGCTCTTCAACCAGCGGGCGCGCGACGTGGTGCTGGAGGACACCTCGCGCAGGGAATTCTATGGTCACCTGCTCTTTGCCCAGGCACTCGGCAAACACTTCGGGCTGCAGGCCTCGCTCGGCATGGGGCGAGAGACGCTCAAGGTGACCGGGTTCGACACCGACGCAAGTCGTGACGTGGAGGTGTCGCATACCGACTGGGCGCCCGAGGGCGGCCTGGCCGTCGATGCCACCCTGGCGCCGTGGGTGCCGCTCGGCTTCGAGCTCGAATACGTGGCGCGCAGCCGACTGTACGATGATGCCAGCACCAGCGAGGGCGAGACATCGTTCACCAATCTGGTGGGCTTCGGCATCTACACGCTGACGCCGCATTTCCAGATCACCTTGACCACCGGGCATCTGATCGGTGTGAACCCCGTGGCGAGGACCCTCGGCGGCGAGCGTGTCGAATCGGGGGATCCGACCATCGACTACGGTCAGCTCTCGGTGCACACGTTCTGGTAGGGGGGCTCCGACGGCGAGGGGGGAAGGGCGCACTTCTTGCGTCCTTTCTCGCCGTGTCAGCTTGCCACCCCGTCCCGACCGGGCGTAAGGCGGTCACCT
This sequence comes from Polyangiaceae bacterium, assembly GCA_035539475.1. Classification (GTDB taxonomy): domain Bacteria; phylum Myxococcota_A; class Polyangia; order Polyangiales; family Polyangiaceae; genus PMG-095. The sequence continues at coordinate 691 of DATLIL010001306.1, read as the reverse complement.
CGGTAGAGGTCGCCGGAAACCGCGCGCTCGGGGACGAGGAGCTGGAGAAGAAGCTTGCCACACGCGCCAGCCCCAAGTTCCTGGGGTTGTGGCGAGGTGTCGTCTTCGATCAAGAGGTGTTCGACTCGTCGCTGCTGCAGCAGGACATCGAGCGCCTCGAGCGCTACTACCGCGCCCGCGGCTTCTACTCGGCCAAGGTGCGTGCCGCCCGCGTCTTCGATAGCGGTTCGCAGAAGGTGCGCGTGACCCTCGTCGTGGACGAGGGCAAGCCGGTGCTCATCGCGGCGATCGCTCTGGAGGGGACGGAGTCACTACCCACGGACGAGCTTCGGGAGCTACGAGACGCGCTGGCCGAGCACATGGCGACGGGGCGCCGCTTCGAGGAAGGCGAGTATCAGAAAGGGCAGGAGACGCTCCAGCGCTGGCTCAAGGATCGCGGCTTCGCCTGGGCCACGGTGGAACGCTCGGCGTTCGTGGACGTGAGCCGTAACACCGCCAAGGTCGTCTACCGCGCTGACATCGGGCCGCCCACGGTGTTCGGCAAGGTCGTGCTCGAGGGCATCGGCGATCTGCCGCGCGAGGCCCTGCTGCGCCAGATCGACGTCGAACCAGGCGAAAAGTTCTCGCTGCGCCGCCTGGACAGAGCGCGGGATACCTTGCTCGATCTCGGCGTGTTCAGCTCGGTCGAGAT
>DATLIL010001305.1:0-6973 GCA_035539475.1 Polyangiaceae bacterium | reverse complement strand
TTTTTCTACTCGTGGTGGCATCGATTTCCATTGCCGTGTATCTGCTCTTCATCCTCAATCTAGTGCCCGGCGCCAAGGAGCAGCGACTTGGTGTGCTCGAAGATCTGCCAGCAGATCTTGGGCACTGGAAGGCCGAAGAGGAAACTGCTGACGGCCGCATACGTGAGGTCAGACACATCCTCCACGAAGGCTCCGGCCTGTTTTCGCCCGGCAAGCTGATCCACCAGGTACGCTATCGCGACAAGGCCAGCGGCGAGATAGTGCGCGTCGAACCCGAAGAGGTCGTCAAGCGCAAGCGCATCAAGAGGTCGCTCTAGACGCTCAGGAGGGAGCGTATCGGGGCCGGGCCACCTTTCGCCCCTACTTCGCTGCGTACGCCGTCGCCCGCCGCTGCCCTTTCTTACCGATCTGCTTGCTCGCGAGCAGCTTCTGGATCGGCAGCGCCAAGTCCTTCGTGCTGACGTTCATGGTGGCGGCGATCTGCTCAATGCGCTGACCGGGGTTCCGCTTGATCGTCGACAGGAGCGACTTCGTCATTGCCTCGAGCTCCTCGGACGTCCGCTTCGCACCCTTTGGTCGGGCCTTCCTGCCGAGCGTGCCCTTGGGACGGCCAGGGCCACGCTTGCGGAACGGTGTTGGGGTGTTGCCACCACCACCCAATGATGTAAGGGCAGCCGTGATGGCGGCAGAGCCCTCCTCAGCAAGAGCCGCACTGAGGTCGCTGATGAACTTGGAGACGATGGCCTGGATCTTGGGCGAGTGGGTCATTGGCGGCCATGCTAGCCGGATTCAAGGACGTTGGTCCAACCGATGGTCTCGATCTCAGTCCGCTAGCAGGACATCAACACGCCGCGGCCGGACCTCATTGCGACGGGTGCCTATCGCGGCGGAAGGAAGGCGGGAGCTTGCCCGGACTCTGCGGTCGTCGAGGCCCCTCTTGAGCAGCGCTTCTCGGAGTGCTTCAGTTCGTTGCTGGCTGAGCATGAGCTCGAATTCTTGATCGCCTGGTCGGTCGGCGTGACCTACCAAGGTCACGGTGCGCCCTGACAAGCGGCCACTGATGAGGCACCGCGCGAGCTCGTCGAGAATTCGCTCCTCCCGTCGGGTCCGTTGCGCAGAGTCGTAGGCGAACGCAGTCACGGGGGCCGCGATCCCGCAGGCCTCGCAAATGGTGGGTGCGATGAAAACGGTGACCCGTGACTGTCCCTGAAGTTCTCGGTGGACGGGGACGTTTTCTTGAGGGTGTCCAGTCGGCGCCAACGCGGCGGGCAAAAATGGTGGTGGTTGCCTGGCGCAAGCGATGCCCCAGCAGATTGCGAGGAGCGTGCTCAGGGATCGGAAGGGGGCCAGCTGCACGGCACCGAACGCGCCTGCAGATCGCATGCCCGAGCAAACTTGGCTGCAAAGCTGGGCCGTGCCAGGTCCCACAAGGCGCCACCGTTTCCAAAGGAAACAGTTCTTGGCTAGGAACTAGAGCTCTTGAGTCGGCGTTGGATCGTCCTCAGTCCGATCCTGAGCCGGCGCGCCGCGCGCATCCGGTTTCCCTTCTCGAGCACGAGCGTGGCCTCGAGGATGCGGTCGATCGTCTCGTCCAGTGGCTGGTCGAGGCTAACTTCGAAGGTGGTCGGTGCGCTGTCATTCGCCGCCGGACCGCCGGTCGAGCCACTCTGGATGGCCCGAGGGAGGTCGGATGGACGCACGACTTTGCCAGCCCGCATCAGGCAAAGCTGTTCGAGCACGTTTCGAAGTTCGCGGATGTTCCCGGGCCAGTGGTAACCACGGAGCGCGGCAGTGGCTGCTCGATTGATTCGGGGGAGTTCAGTACGGTGGCGCGCTCCTAGCTCCGCGAGGAACTGGTCGATGAGGGGAGCGATGTCTGCTCGGCGATCACGTAGCGGAGGAACCGTGAGAGTGATGACCTGGATGCGATAGAAGAGGTCGGCTCGGAACGTGCCCCTCCGTACCTCCTCGTCCAGCGGGTGGTGCGTGGCGCAGATCGGCCTGACGTCGGCGTCGATCTTCTTGGTGCCGCCAACCCTCGAGAAGCGTCGGTTCTCCAGGAACCTGAGAAACTTGGCCTGCATCCCTAGGGGTAGCTCGCCGATTTCATCCAGGAACAATGAGCCGCCTGACGCAGCCTCGATCTTCCCGCGCATCAGCTGGTTCGCACCGGTGAACGCGCCGCGCTCGTGACCGAAGAGCTCACTCTCGAAGAGCGCCTCGGGAATCGCCGCGCAGTTGATCGGTGCAAAGGGCATGCTGCGTCGTGGCGACAGCTCGTGGATGTAGCGCGCGATCACGTCCTTCCCACTGCCGCTCTCGCCGATCAGGCAGATGAAGACGTCCTTCTCAGCGACGGTTCGGAGCACGCGCTGAAGGTCCCGCATGGGTCGCGAGACCATGACTGGCTCTAAGAGCACGTCGACGTGGCGTCTTGGACGGGCCATTGAGCTCGAACAGTACGCCAAAAAGGCGCGTACGCCCGTGGCTGGCCGCGGAATCGCATGTCGGTGGGTCTAGCGCGGCGTGAAATAGGCCAATTTGCGCGTGGCACGCGGGTTGCTCGGAGGCGCGGGCGAGGCGACTTCCTTTGCTTAACTTGAAGCTGACCCTGATTGGTAACGACCGCGAGACCCTGGACAGCGTCCAAGAGTACTTCCTGCGGGCCGGAGCGGGAGTGCGAACGACCTCCAGGCTCGAAGATGTGCACCCCGCTGTTGCCGGAGTCGACGCGGTGATTCTCTTCGCCGACCACTACGCGCGGGACGACGCGCTACGAATAGTGGTCGAGCTCTCGGTGCGCACGATCATCGTCGTCACCGCCGATGTCGCCTTCTTCAGCGCGTCGCGCACCGCACGGAGTGTCGCGGGTAGAGTCTTCGTACTGCGTCGCCCTGTCTGGGGCTGGATGCTGATCGATGCGGTTCGGTCCGGGATGGGCGGCAACGTCGGGCAATCGTGATGCGGAGAAATCGAAGCTCTCTTTTGGCCCTTTTTCCCGAACCGGTTCGGGCGAGGTTTCACTTTCCGATCTCTACGGCTATACGTCGGGCTCTCGCTTCCGGCTACGATCGCGCTGCCTTCAAGGCGGACGTGCTCGCCGGAATGGTTGTCGGCATCGTAGCTCTGCCGCTATGCATGGCTCTGGCAATCGCTGTCGGCGTTCCTCCCCAGCACGGACTTTACACCGCGATCGTAGCCGGTATCGTCGTAGCGCTGACAGGGGGATCCAAGTTCCAGGTGACGGGACCGACGGCGGCGTTCGTGGTCATCTTGGCCCCGATTGCCTCTCGCCACGGACTCTCAGGCCTGCTCACCGCCGGCCTGATGGCGGGTGTACTGCTCGTGGCGATGGGCGCGGCGCGCCTGGGTAAGCTCATCCAGTTCATCCCCCACCCAGTGACAACGGGTTTCACCGCTGGGATCGCTACGGTGATCGCGACGCTACAACTGAAGGACGCGCTAGGGCTCTCGTTGGTGATGCCAGAGACTTACCTGGAGAAGGTGGTTGCCATCTGGAACGCACGCGCGGAGACGTCGCTACCAGACGTGTGCGCAGCGCTGGCCACGATCGCGATCCTCATCGCGTTGCCCAAATGGCGTCCCGGCTGGACCGCACGAGTCCCTGCGCCGCTCGTGGCCATGGTCTTGGTTTCCCTGGGCGTTCTGATCGTCTGCCACCTCGTCCCATCGATTCACGTTGCTACCCTGGGCAGTCGCTTCCAATTTCAGCTCGACGGCCAGACCGTAGCAGGCATTCCGGCAATCCCGCCGACGCCGATCCTGCCGTGGGGTTCTGGAGGTTTGTCCCTCGGCGCGCTCAGTAGTCTGGGCTCGGCCGCTTTCGCCATCGCGATGCTGGGCGCAATCGAGTCGTTGCTCTCGGCTGTGGTTGCCGACGGCATGACTGGCAAAAGGCACGATCCGGATGCAGAGCTCATCGGCCTGGGGCTAGGTAACATAGTTGCTCCTTTCTTCGGTGGAATCGCAGCTACGGGCGCACTGGCGCGCACGGCTACAAACGTTCGGGCGGGTGCGCGCTCACCGTTCTCAGCGGTGACTCACTCCGTCGTCGTGCTGCTGGCAGTGGTCTTGTTGGCCCCGCTCTTGGCGCACGTCCCCATGGCGGCGCTGGCTGGTCTCCTGCTCGTGGTCGCTTGGAACATGTCCGAGGTACGGCACTTCGCCACCACCATGCGCATCGCCCCGAAGAGCGACGTTTTCGTGCTTCTTACGTGCTACGTGCTGACCGTCGTTTTCGATATGGTCATCGCGGTCTCCGTGGGCATCGTGCTTGCCTCGCTGCTCTTCATGAAGCGTACCGCCGAGGTGACTCACTCTCGTCTGCTCGAGGAGCGCGCTGGGGAACTCGAGTTTGACCTTCCACCCGGCGTTGCAGTCTATGAGGTGGCCGGGCCGCTCTTCTTTGGGGCGGCCCAGAACGCCATGGGCGCACTTCAGAATGTCAGCTCCAGCAACAAGGTAGTCGTCCTGGCATTGGGCCATGTCCCTTCGATCGATGCCACGGGTCTCGTGGCGCTAGAGAGCGCTCTCGCTCGACTAAAAGCTGCCAAGAAGCTCGTCGTCGTCTCAGGTCCGCTGCCTGAGCCGAGACGTGTTTTTGACCGGGCGAGCCTGCCCGATCATCACGACCATCTATACTTCGCCGATACTTTCACTGCTGGGTTGGCCCTTGCTCGCCGACTTGCAGGACCGGAACACGGAGGCTGACATGTTCGTTGCGTTCGATTGGGGCGGCGACCGTGGCAAACTTCCTCACGCTTCCTTCATATGCCTCGGGTATTATTCTGCGTGGAGCCTAGCGTCGAGAAAATGCCCCAGTTGACTGCAGCGTTGATTCTCCTGGTGGACGACGAGGAGGAGATGCGCGCCGAGCTTCGCGTTGCCCTGGAGGACGAGGGGCACGCCGTAGTCGAGGCCAATGACGGTCAGGAGGCGCTTGTCTTACTCACTTCAGGTCGGATCCCCGAGCCGCACCTGATCATCCTGGACCTGAACATGCCCGTAATGACCGGATGGGAGTTCCTGTCCATCATTGAAGGCTATCACCGCCTTTCCTTGATTCCCGTGATCGCCATCTCGGGCAACGTACGCCAATTGAACCCTCTGCGAGGGCGGGTCGCTGCTTGCCTTGCAAAGCCCGTTACCGCGTCGCGGCTGCTCCAAGAGATCCAGGCGACCGTTCGCGGTCACTGAGTGGTGAGGCTTCGATCGCGATCAAGGATGAGCCGCCAGGTGCCGTGCGAGCTCCCGAGCGCCGTGATGCGCACGGAACGATCTCGTCAAGAGGTCTTCGGCGCGTAGCGAGGCTCGTTGCCTGCAGATGGGCGTGACTCCGAGCTGCCCCGGGACTCATTCAGAACGTCTGCCGCCGCTGCGACCGCGTCTCTCGTGCCGGCAAGCGCCAATAGGTCGCCGGCACGAAGGATCTCACTCGCCACTGGTACGATCACGCCATCCTCGCCACGGGCAATCGCGAGTACCGAGGCACCCGTGAGACCGCGAAGGTTGAGCTCGGCGAGCGTTTTTCCCACCGCGATGCTCTTGTCAGCGAGCCGAAAGGGGACAGGTTCCCCGATACCGGGCATCAGGTCCTTGATCTGAGCAAGCGCGTCTTCGTGAGTCGTCGTGCTCCCCTTGCGTGCGTGTGTCACCAGGGCCTCGACGATGACCTCCGCGCCGGCCTTGACGTGTCCTTCGAGGTTCGTGGCGCTCCGCCAGAAGAGGTGGCCGAGAGCCAACAGGAGCAGAGCGAAGATGGTCGCTGCAGCCCAACTGGACAGGAACGGCTGGGTAAAGGCGAGGAAGGGAAGGCCAACAAGCAAGACGACGGCGAGCTGGATGGTTACGACCAGAGCGCGCCGGGGTGCCGCGGCGAGGTCCGCTCTTCCATGGGCTATGGGCAGAGCCCTCTGAGCGAGGGAGATGCCAAGGCCGCCGATGATTCGAAAGATACCCAGAAGCAACGGGCTCGCGAGGGCCAGGACAACGAGAACGACGAGCGCGCGGGCCAGGTCGGCGGAGAGCCGGACCTCTCGCGTCGCAAATTGAGCGATGCTTTCGGCAGAAACGGCTGCGCCGATGACGAGCGCGATCAAAATCGCGACGTCGAGGACTAGGAGCTTTACGAGTCTCTTGGTCGTCGAGGCTTCCGCGTTGTGTTCGGGAGTCGAGCGCAGACGCTCCAGCCAGGTCCCGTAGAGCGCTGCGTAGGTCTGGATGGGCCGGGGTAGCTTGCGATCGATGAATGCTGCAACGGGCGCCGCGATTCCGATCAACAGCGGCGTTGTGAGTGTCGTGATGGCCGAGACGGCCACCGCGATGGGGTACAGAAAATCGCCGGTCGCCTTCAGCGAGACACCAAGGGCTGCAATGATGAACGAAAACTCACCGATCTGCGCAAGGCTCATCCCGGCTTGGACCGACGTCCGCGTGCCGTTTCCCGTCAAGAATGCACCGATAGAAACCCCGACGACCTTTCCGACGATGACGAGGAGAGTGAAGACCGTCACTGCGCGCCAATGGTGCCCGATGATCGCTGGGTCGATCAGCATGCCCACAGACACGAAGAAGATCGCCGCAAAAAGGTCCCGTACGGGCACGATCAGGTGCTCGATCTGTTTCTCCTCGCCTGATTCGGCGACGAGGGACCCGGCGATGAACGCGCCCAGCGCGACGGAATAGCCGAACTCCTGCGCAAGTAGGGCAACCCCGAAGCAAATTCCCATGCTCGCCACGAGGGTGGTTTCGGGTCGCTTCAGACGGTTGATGGCCCGGATCGCTCGCGGCACGACGAGCATTCCCACGGAAACGAGGGCCACGAGAAAGACCGCGAGCCTCCCGCTGGACTTGGCGAGCGTTGCCGTGGACATCCCGTCGCCCGTGGAGACGGCTGTCAGAACGGCCATGAGCAGGATGGCGATCAAATCCTCGACGATGAGCACTCCGACGA
>DATLIL010001304.1:0-8742 GCA_035539475.1 Polyangiaceae bacterium | reverse complement strand
TCGGTGACACAGACACGCGCCTTCAGTCAGCAGCTGGTGCTCGACCCCAACGTCTCGGCCGTGCCGCCGCAGGAGGGACCATGAAGCGTCGACTTTCGCGAAGGTCGGTGCTGCGCAGCGCCGCCGGGATCACCGTGGCCTTGCCGTTCCTGGACGCCATGCTGCCGCGCGGAGCACGCGGGCAGACCGCAACGCCGCCGCTCCGCTTCGGCATCTTCTTCAGCTCCAACGGCGTGAGAGAAGAGAACTGGGTACCCACGGGCGGCGAGACCGACTTCGTGCTCAGCCCCGAGCTCGCACCGCTGGCCGACCACCGCGACGACCTGGTGGTGCTGTACGGGCTCGACGCCCAGAGCTCGTACATGCAGGACGGCAACCCGCACGACCTTGCCATGGCGCACATGCTGACGGGCATGCGCTACCAGGGCTCGACCTTCGGCCGCGCCGGCCACGTGCTGGACGGCACCGCCGGTGGCCCCTCGGTCGATCAGGCCATCGCCAAGGTGATCGGCAACGACACCAAGCTCCGCTCGCTCGAGCTCGGCGTGCAGTCCACCATCACCAACCTCGAGCCGATGGTCACGCGCATGAGCTACGGCGGCCCGGGTGATCCGCGCACGCCGCTCGACGATCCGAAGCAGGTCTTCACGCGCCTCTTCGGCGACACGCTGGCCTCGCAAGCGGAGATCGAGGCGCTGCACAAGCAACGCAAGTCGGTGCTCGACGGCGTGCTGGCCGAGTTCAACTCGGTGAACGCGCAGCTCGGCTACGACGACAAGCAAAAGCTCGAGCGACACGCGGCCGCGATCCGCGATCTCGAGCACCAGCTCGAAATCGGCGTCCTCATGCCGAGCGCGAACTGCGTGATCCCCGCCAAGCCCACGATCGAAATCGCGCCGTACGACTGCGTACGCGACGATCGCCCGGCCAAGTGCGTCGACGGCTTCGCCGAGATCGGCAAGATCCAGATGGATCTGTTCGTATTGGCGCTGGCCTGCGATCTGACGCGCGTGGTGTCGCTGCAGTGGTCCACGGCAGAGAGCCAGACCGTGCACGACCAGGTGCCGGGCGTGACCCAGGAGCATCACTTGATGTCGCACGACATCGCGACCTACGCCTCGCAGATGTCGCTGGTGAACACCTGGTACTCGTCGCAGCTCGCGTACCTGCTCACGGAGCTCAAGAAGGTGCCCGAGGGTGAAGGCACCCTGCTCGACAACCTGCTGCTGTTCTGGCCCAACGAGCTGTCGCAGGCCGAAGTCCACGATCGCCGCCGACTGCCCTATCTCCTGGCCGGCAAGGCGGGCGGGCAGCTCACGACCGGGCGCTACCTCAAGTACGAGGGCGAGGCGCACAACCTGCTGCTGGCGTCGTTCCTCAACATGTTCGGCATCCCGTCCACCGGCTTCGGCGAGCCCGATTTCCCCGGGACGCTGGTGGGCCTGGTCTGACCCAGGAATAGCCGGGAACAGCTCCGTGTTGGCCGCTCGAAGAGCGACCCCCACCAAGGAGCAACTGATGAAATGTCCGCGTTGTGAAGCGGGCGTGCTCGACGAGCGCGAACGTAGCGGCGTGACGGTCGACGTGTGCCAGCAGTGTCGCGGCGTCTGGCTCGACCGCGGAGAGCTCGAGAAGCTCTTGGCCTACGCCAAGCGCGAGCTGGACGAGGAGCGGGCCCACTACGGCGGCAACGAGCGCGAACCCCCGTCCTCCGATCGCCGGCCCGGCCGCCCACACCACGACGAGCGCCACGGTCAGTACAAGAAGAAGAAGGGCTGGCTCGAGAACCTCGGCGACATATTCGACTAGGGCGGCGAGCGGTAGAGCCCCCGCGCGTCGATGGCCTCGAGCACCGTGCGCGGCACCAACCTGGCGAGCTCTTCGTCGACCTCGGGCCGTCCCCGTACGGCGAGGAGCTCGCGCACCCGCGTGGAAGAGACGTCCGGCAGGAGCCCCTGCTGGCCGAATCCGGCGCGAGACACCACGAACGGCGGCGCCAGCCGCGCCACGTCGTCGAAGCGATACCACTTCGACGTGTCACCCAGGACGTCGCTGCCCACCAGCAGCCGCAGGCGCCAGTCCGGGTGCTGTCGACCGAGGTGCTCGAGCGTGGTCAGCGTGTAGCTCGGGCTCGCGAGCTCGGCCTCGACGCGGCAGACCTCGACCCGGGGCACGAGCGAGAAGGCGAGCTCGCACATCTTCACGCGCTCTTCGAACGGGCACAGGCGCTTGCCGAAGGCATGCTCGAACACCGGGACGACGAGCACACGCTCGAATTCCCCCACCGATAGCGCGTAGGTGACGCAGAGCACGTGGGCCACGTGCGGGGGGTCGAAGCTGCCACCGAAGAAGAGCACGTTCATTTGACTGCCGCCAGGCTCCCCGAATGTATCATGCGCGCCGCGCCATGCCCCAGCGCCTGAACGAGCCCGAGGACCCGGTGACGATCACGCACGACGGCTCGAGCGTGGTCGCGCGGCGGGGCGAGCCGCTGGTGCTCCCGCTGCTCGTCGCCAGCGGGCACGCGCTTTCGCGCAGCCCCAAGCTGCACCGCCCGCGCGGACCCTACTGCCTGCGCGGCGCCTGCGAAGGCTGCCTGGTACGCGTCGACGGCGTGCCGAACGTGATGGCGTGTCAGCACGCGGTGCGAGGCGGCGAGCGCGTGGAGACGCAGAACGTTCTCGGCAGCCGCGAGCTCGACCTGCTAGGCGCCACCGACTACCTGTTCCCGCGCGGCATGGATCACCACCGCCTGTTCGCCGGAGTGCGCGGTGTCTCGCCGCTGGTGCAGGCTTTCGCGCGGCGAGTGAGCGGGCTCGGACGACTGCCGGACGAGGTGCTCGGCGAGCGCAGCGCACAGCAGCGTAAGACCGCGGTGCTCATCGTCGGGGGCGGCGCGGCCGGGCTCGCCGCCGCGGCCGTGCTGGGAAAGAGGGCGCTCCTGTGCGACGACCAGCCGGAGCTCGGCGGGGCGCTCGGCCTGCTCGAACCCGAGCACGCGGCGGCCGCCATCACACGAGCAGAGCGCTCGGGTGCCGAGCTCTTGCGGCACACCAGCGCCGCCGGCCTCTTTCGCGACGAGGACGGCCTCGCGGCGCTCCTGGTCGGCGACCAGGGACCGCTGTTCGTGCGCCCGAAGCAGGTGCTCGTGGCAACGGGCAATCACGATCCGAGCCCCCTGTTCGAGAACAACGACGCGCCCGGCGTGCTCAGCGCCCGCGCCGCGCTGCTGGCCCTCCGCGGTGGTGTCGCCGTGGGCCGCCGCGTGGCCGTGGTCGGCGAGGGCCGCTTCGCGCGCCGCTTCGTCGAGCTCGCCCGCGGGCGGATCGAGTGCGTCGAGCTCGACACCGAGAGCGTGCGCGGCGCGCTCGGCCGCACGGAGCTCTCGCGCGTGCTGGTGCGAGCTGCCGGCGCCGAGCGACGCCTGCGCGCCGACGCCCTGATCTTCGACGGCCCCGGCGCTCCCGCCTTCGAGCTCTGCGTGCAGGCCGGCGCCCAGGTGCGCTTCGACGCCGCTCGCGGCTACGTCCCCGAACGCTCCACCGACGGCTGCGTCGCGCCCGACGTGTACGCCGCCGGCAGCCTCGTCCTCGCCTCCAACAGCGCCCCTGACGCCGAACGCATCGCCCACTCCCTGTCCGAGACTTGATTTTGCAAGTTCACCGCCTGCCGCGCTAGCGGCTCGCGAATTGTGCGGTCGTTCCTCCCCTGCCGTCGGTAGTCGCGCCGACTCACGTACTGTGAGGCCGCGTCAGCGGCCGAACATGGAACCACCTGTGGATCTTTGGCAGGAGCAGATCTCGATCCGAAACGGAGACCCGAGTCAGGACAAACTGACCGAACAGGCACCGCGGGCTAGCAGAGCGCCCGGAAGGCCAAGCGCACAGGGCCACCGAAACGCAAAACACAAACCCCGCGAGGCCGCGCGCAGCGCGGCCGAGCTAACGCTCGATCAGCGACTCGAACATGACCAGGCCGCCGCTGATGAAGACGACGTCGAAGACGAGCATCAGCTTGAGATAGTCGACGAGCTCGCCGAGCGAGGCGCCGTCGAGCAGGGCGCGACTGCCGGCCACCGCGGCGAGCAGCGTGGGCGCGAGCAACGGGAACAGGACCGTGGCGAGCAGGAGATCCCGCGCCTGCGTGCGCACCGTCATCGAGCCGAACAGCGTGCCGGAGGCGGCCACGCCCGGGGTCGTCGCCAGCGCGATCAGGGCGAGGCCCAGGCCGACCTTGCTCAGGTCGAGCGCGAAGAACAGCGCCGCCAGCGGGATCACGACGATCTCGATGGCGATCAGAAACAAGAACACGCCGAGCGCCTTGCCCGCAAAGATGGCGCTGCGCGAGAGCGGCGCGATCAAGAGGCCGTCGAGCGCGCTCTCCTCGCGCTCGCGCTGCCATGTCTTGCCCAGCGAGAGCACCGCGGAGAAGGCGACCGCGAGCCAGATCACACCGGCGGCCACGTGCTGCGAGCCGGCCCTGCCCTGGTAGAACGACAGCGACGCCAGCACCACGACGAGGACTGCGAAAAATCCACTAGTGACCACGACCTCGCCGCTGCGCGCCTCGATCGCGAGGTCCTTCTGCAGCACGGTCAGCACCTGGGCGCCCCAGCTCGGACGGCCGAGTGCCGGGCTGACCTCGGAGGCTGGAGCCATCACCGGCTTTTTACTGCCGGCGGCCACAGATGGCTATATACCTGCCGCATGGCCTCTTTCCGTATCGAGCACACCTTCAACTGCAGCGAGAAGACCTTCTGGGACCAGGTCTTCTTCGATAACGAGTACAACCAGCGCCAGTTCGCGGAGGCGCTCAAGTTCTCGCTGTGGAAGGAGCTCTCGCGGGAGGACCGCGGCGCCGACATCTATCGGGTCGTGCAGGCCGCGCCACCCATCGGCGACCTGCCGGGCCCGCTCAAGGCCGTGATCGGCGACAGCGCCGGCTACGAGGAGCGCGGCACGTTCCTGAAGGCGAAGAATCAGTACACGGCCAAGGTCGTGCCCAACAAGCTCGCCGACAAGATCACCGTCGAGGTGAAGATGTGGACCGAGGCCAAGGGCGACAACAGCTGTCTGAGGGTCGCCGAGGCCTCGGTGACGGCAAAGATCTTCGGCGTCGGCGGCATGCTCGAGAAGAAGATGCTCGCCGACATGGAGAAGAGCTACGTCAAAAGCGCGGCCTTCACCAACCAGTGGCTGGCGGAGAAGAACCTGACCGGGAAGTGAACCTCAGGCCTTGGCCGGAGGACGCTTCGACGTCTTCTTGGCCGGGGCCTTGGACGGCGTCTTCTTGGGAGCGGCCGCCTTCTTCTCGGCCTTGGGGGCCGCCTTCTTGGCGGGCTTGCCCTTGGCCTTGGCCTCGGCGCGGCGCTGCGTCCTGCTCAGCGTGCCGTGCAGGTCGAGCAGCTGGGGCAGCGGGTAGCCGCCGAGACGAGCGGCGTAGCCCTTGTCCTTCACGCGCTTGGCGAGCTCGAGGATGGCGTCGACGAGCTTCTGCCGGCTACCGAAGCGCTTCTTCGCGTCGGTCAGCAGATCGTGCAGGCGCAGGAGCTTCTGGTTCGAGACCTTGGCGAGGCCCTTGGTCTCGTTCACGCGGTCGAGCCAGAGATCCTCGGTGGCGAGCTTCTGCACCGCCTGGACGAGCTTATCTTTGCTTTCGAACCGCTCCTTGGTGGAAGCGAGGGGAGACTTTTTCATGACCGAGAAACTCCGAGAGGGGGAATGTGCCCCCGAGGGACGAAGGGCCGGCGTTCTAGCAATAGCGCCGGGGGACCGCAACGGCTCCCGACGTGAACGTGACTCGGTATCGGGTGCGTGGTAACGCGGGGCGCCGATGAGACCCCGCCTGCGCTTCGCCCCCTCCCCGAGCGGGTACCCGCACATCGGGGGCGCCCGGACGGCCCTTTTCGCCTCGCTCTGGGCGCGAAAAGAGGGGCGCGCCGTCCTGGACTCCCTCACCTGGCTGGGCCTGGACTGGGACGAAGGTCCCGAGCTGGGAGGGCCGCACGGCCCCTACTTCCAGAGTGAGCGCAAGGTCCTCCACCGCGAGCTCAGCGAGAAGCTCATCAGCGAGGGCAAGGCCGACCGCTACGACCCCGCCCGCGAGGAGCTGAAGGCGAGCGCTCCGCACCCCGAACAGTGCCCAGCAGGACTTCGTGCTGGTGCGCACCGACGGCTGGTCACCGGGCGCCCCAGGAGATCTTCAAGGCGCGTGACAAATGCATGACGCTTCCGCCTCGCACGTGGCGCTCCTGGCCGACGTCTCGCTCTTCGACGTGATGACGATGACCCTGCTCGGCCGTGACGTGTCCCTGGCCCGCATGCGCCGAGCGCCGTCGCTCGTGCCCAGCTGACGCCCATGTGGGAGGCCGCGCTCGGACTCCTGGCGAACGGTCCACCCGAAGGGCGTGGCCTGCCGCTATCCCGACTGACCGAGGTCAGCTGGTTCGACGCGCTGCTCGGCTACGCCCCGATCAAGGCGCTCCTGCCGCTGCCGATCCTGGCGGCCCTCGCGCCCGCGGTGTGGTGGTTTTTCCGGAGCACCTGGCAGGAGGTCGACGCCGAGGCCACGCGGCTCCGGGCCCAGCGCGGCGGCGCCCTCGATCTGAGACCCGCAGTCTGCCTGTGCCTGGTGGCCGCGATCCTGACCATCCAGGAGTACTTCGGCGGCCGCACGCTCTACGATCAGCTGTGGCGGCCTTTTCTGGCCGAGCTAGAGGCGAACGGGCTGACCTTCATCAAGCTCGCCAAATACGACGAGCTCTACGGCTACTCCTGGTGGTCGCTGGCTCGCGTGATCGGCTACGTGCTGGTGCCGCTGCCGTTCTGGAAGCTCATCTTCCCCCAGGACAGCATCCTGGACATGGGCCTGCGGGTGAAGGGATTCAGCGAGCACCTCTGGATCTATGGCCTGTGCCTGCTCGTCGTCATTCCCGCGATGGGCCTCGTCGCCTCCCAGCCCGACTTCGGGAATTACTACCCGTTCTACAAGCTGAGCTCCCGGAGCTACTTCGACCTCATCGCCTGGGAGCTGATGTACGGCCTGCAGTTCCTGGCGCTGGAGCTGTTTTTCCGCGGCTTCATCCTGGGCGCGCTGCGCCCCTCGCTGGGCTCGTCCGCCATCTTCGTCATGGCCGTGCCCTACTGCATGATCCACTACGGCAAGCCCTACCTGGAGGCGCATGGCGCCATCGTGGCGGGCGTGGTGCTGGGCTCGCTCGCCATGAAGACGAGGAGCATCTACGCCGGATTTCTGGTGCACATCAGCGTGGCCTGGGGCATGGACCTGCTCTCGCTCTTCCGTCGCGACGCCCTGCCCAGCCTGTGGATTGCGCCGTGAGGCGAGGCTCCGAAGGCGGTTGACGTCGGTTTTCACGCGGTAGACTATTGACGGAGCGAGCTGGCTGCGAATGCTAATGGCACCCGGCGCTCCTCAGCGACGCCGCCCTGCCCAGACCCCCGCGAGAGCATCGCAACCTCACAGAGGCCTCTCTCAGTCACACTCAAGATGCAAAGCGCAAAAATGTCCGCGTCCTCTCTGGACGCTGCTCTCGACGTTGCTCGCCGCTCGCCCATGTCCGATCTCCACGAGCCCGCGCCGTGGACTGCCGAGCGGAGCGCTGCTCGCTACCAGATCCACGGTTGGGGCGCGCCGTACTTCCACGTCAACCCGCGCGGTCACGTGGAGGTCACGCCGGATCCCGATCGCCCGCGCGCGATCAACCTGTACGAGCTGGCGCAAGATCTGAAAGCGCGCGGTCTCGAGCTGCCGCTCTTGATCCGTTTTTCGGACATCGTCGGCGATCGCATCAAGCGCATCAACGAAGCCTTCGCCAAGGCCATCGCCGAGTACGACTACCAAGGCGCCTACCGCGGTGTGTTTCCGGTCAAGGTCAACCAGCAGCGCCACCTGGTCGAAGAGATCGTGCACTACGGCCGCGCCTGGAACTTCGGGCTCGAAGCCGGCAGCAAGCCCGAGCTCCTGATCGCCCTCGCCGCGATGCAGGACGTCGGCGGGCTCATCATCTGCAACGGCTACAAGGACCAGAAGTACATCGAGACGGCGCTGGTCGCGCAGAAGTTCGACAAGACCGTGATGGTGGTGCTCGAGCGCCTGGAAGAGCTCGACGTCGTCTTTCGCGCCTACGAAAAGCTCGGCATCAAGCCGCTGCTCGGCGTGCGCGCCAAGCTCAGCGCGCGCGGCGTCGGGCGCTGGGCCGACTCGGCCGGCGACCGCGCCAAGTTCGGCCTGACCACGGCAGAGATCGTCGAGGTCGTCGATCGCCTGAGCGAGCGCGGCATGCTCGACAGCCTGCAGCTGCTCCACTTCCACATCGGCAGCCAGATCTCGAGCATCATTCCGATCAAGAACGCGATGCAGGAGGCGGCCAACATCTACGTCGAGCTCGCCAAGATGGGCTGCCAGATGGGCTACCTCGACGTGGGCGGCGGTCTCGCCGTCGACTACGACGGCAGCAAGACCGACTTTCACGCTTCCAAGAACTACCAGCTCGAGGAGTACGCCGCCGACGTCGTGGCCCACATCCACGCCGCCTGCACCAAGGCGCAGCTGCCCGTGCCCACCATCGTCAGCGAGAGCGGGCGCGCCATCGCCGCGCACCACTCCGTGCTGGTGTTCGAGGTCGTGGGCCACAGCCAGGTCAAGTTCGGTGAGGTCTTCGAGCCCAAGGCCGACTCGCACCGCCTGCTCAAGGAGCTGTCCGAGACGTACAAGGGCACGCAG
>DATLIL010001303.1:0-5104 GCA_035539475.1 Polyangiaceae bacterium | reverse complement strand
ACGAGATCCCACCCGGATTTCCCGACTTCGACCCCGGCCTGATCGTCGACGTCGGCGCCAACGTCGGCTTCGCCGTCGTCTGGTTCGCGCGCCGCTTCCCGCGTTCTCGGCTCCTGGCGTTCGAGCCTCACCCGGCGCACCTCGCTTCCCTCTACCGCACCGTGGTGCTCAACGAGCTCGCTGCACGCACGGCGATCGTGGGGGCCGCCGCTGGCGCAAAGGACGGCGAAGCGTTCCTGCTCGAACAGAACGACGAGTCGCGGGTGGTCGCCGCACCGACGACGAATTCGATGCCGATTCGAGTTCGCGACTTCTTCGCCGAGCTCGGGAACGTCAAGGTCGGCTTGCTCAAGCTCGACATCGAAGGCGGCGAATACGAGCTACTCTCCGATCCGCGGTTCGCACAGCTTCTGCCTGACAATATCGTGCTCGAGTGGCACGCCACCGAGGCCGTGCCCAACGGCAAATCATGGTGCTCTCGCAGGCTCGGCGAGCTCGGCTACCGCGTCGTCGACGGAGCCCTGCAGTACGAGCGGGCCGGCGTGATGTGGGCGTTCAGGGAGCGCGCCAGCCAATGAGGAGCTCGCGGTGCGCATCGCCATAATCGTGGCAACGTTCCCGCCGAACTACTGCGGCGTGGGCGACTACACCTTCAATCTGGCGCGCGAGCTTTCGCGAGACGCGGAAGTGACAGTGCTGACGACCGATCAGGGTGAGCTGGACGCGCCCTGGCTCGAGGTTCGTCGCGCCTTCGACGGCCAGAGACCGCAGACCTTGCTGCGCGTGCTGGGCGATCTGGAAGAGCTCCAGCCGGACTACTGCATCATCCAGTACGACCCCTACAGCTACGGCGCACGCTACTCGTTCAATCCCTTCTTGCCTGCGCTGGCGGGCCTGATTCGAGCGCGGCTCCGGCACACCCGGCTGGCTGCCGTGATCCACGAAACCTTCGCGGCGCCCGATAACGCCCGGCGCGCGCTGATGTCTGCCTGGCAGCGGGCGCAGCTGTTCGCCCTCGGTCGGTCCTGCCATCTGCTCGTCTTCGTGATCGAAGCCTGGGCGCGCCGCTTTGCCCGCTGGTTTCCTGGCGCCAAGGTCGTCCACGTACCGGTCGGAAACAACATCCCCGCGGTGCCGGGCGACCGCGACGCGCTGCGCGCCAAGCTCGACATTTCGCCTGATCGTCTGGTCCTTGGTTGGTTTGGGCGAGCACAACCGACGCGGCGGGTAGACCTCGTCCTCGAGGCCGTGCGTGGCGCCGAGCGCGCCGGGGTCTCGCCCTGCGTGCTGCACGTGGGTGTGGGCGCCGACTCCGCTCGGGAGGGTCTAGCGGGCGTCGACGCTCGGATCACCGGGCTGCTTTCGCCGGCAGACGTCTCCCGCCACCTCGCCGCCATGGACGTCTACCTGGCGCCCATCGCAGACGGAGTATCGACCCGCAACACCAGCATGGTCAGCGCTCTGGCCCACGGCCTGCCGGTCATCGGCACCCTCGGCGAAGCGACAGATTCCGTCCTGCGCGAGCAGCACGCGAAGGCCTTGCTGCTCGTCGACATTGCCCGAGGCGAGAGCTTCGCCGAACCGGCTGCTGCTCTCGCCTCTTCACCAGCGCGACGCGCCGAGCTAGGCGCCGGAGCCGCCGCCTTCGCATCGAGCACCTTCGGCTGGGACGTCATCGGGACTCAGATACGCGAAGCCCTCGAGTCCCGATGAGCTTCAGGGACTACTGGCCAGCGCTTCTTTCGGGGCGTAGAGCGGCTGCAGTCCGCCGTCGGCGAGCAGACCGAACTGCCCCTGCTCTCCTGCGATCGTGGCGCGTTCCACGATCCATTGGTCGCCCCGTTCCACGACGACGACCCAGGCGCTGCCCCGCGCGAGCGAACCTTCGAGCGAGAGCGTGAGCTGCAATGTCGTGCCGTCCAATCTCTTCGACACGTGTTTGGACTGCGTGTCGGTCACACGCACCGGGCCTCCCAGCGTCTGCACGACACCGACGTGCTCGGTGAGCGTGCGGACCGCTAGCCAGTAACCTGGGCTTTCTTCGACCAGCGCCACGGTCGACGCCATGTGGATGACGAAGCAGAGGACAAGGACGGCGCCGAGCGCCGGAACGCTCAGCAGCCAGAGCCAGCGCCGGTTGACGCGGAAGTACTTGCGGGACTCGGTTCTCATGACGTTCTCCTAGAGCTCCACGAATCGAAGTCAGTAGCGAGGGCAAGGCGGGAACACGATGGACTCGGAGCGAGTCACCGAAGCTCCCGCGCCGGGCGTCGAGACACCGACAGCCACGCCGGCTCCGATCGGTTCGCCCGTCTTCGGGTCGACGAATACCCTGCCCTCGCCGTACGCCCCCGCGCCTACCCCTCCGGCCACCTGCAACGCGTCGTTGTAGTCTGCGAACGAGCCCTCGTACCCGGCGATACCGACGGTGGCGTTGGCGCCGACACCGGGGGTCTGGCCACCCCCATTGAGGCTCAACACCAAGAGTGGGCCACACTTGTCGTCGAACACGATGGAGCCCTGAACGCCCACCGTGCCAGCGCCGGCCCCGACGTTTCCCTCGACGGAGTAGACCCTACCGCCAGGAGGAAGTTTCGTTTCGGGGGTGACGTACTCGGCGCCCGAGCCTCCCCCTTCCGAGCCGCCGTTGGCCTGGGCCGCCTCGTAAAGGTGCCCTTGCTGCGCCTTACCGTTGAGCCGAGTCAGCGTGTCGACTCCGCTCGAAGTGGCGCCCTCGTCGGTGGAGAGAGCCTCTTCGTCGACGGCAGGCTCCGGTGCCTTGCAAACCGCCTCGTCGCCCTCGTCGGGCGTGTAGTTGAGACCGTAGTCGCTGCTGCTATTCGATTCGATACGTCCGGGCATTGTTCCGCTCCTTTGCGAGCAGGGTCGGAACGATGCCGCGGCTAGTTGCTAGAAAAGTTCGGGGGCTAGCCGCCCTTTTTTTCGACGCTGAAATCGACCTTGATCCCGTTCAGCTCGCAGGCCTGGGTGCCCCCACCCTCCTTGATCTCGACGGCCAGGATCTCACGCGCGATGGCATCGGCGTGCTCACGCAGCGCCTGGGCCACGAACTCGTCGCTGCAGGACCAGCCGAGCGCGATGCGGTCGCTGACCTCGAAGCCGGCATCCTTGCGCGCGTTCTGCATCAGGCTGATGAACTCGCGCGCGATGCCCTCACGGCGCAGGGCGTCGTCGAGGTGGGTGTCGAGGGCCACCGTGATACCGCCGTCGGTGGCCACGGCCGACTCGCCCTTCGACGAGCGCTGCAAAAGGACGTCGTTCAGCCCGAGCGCTTCGCCGGCCACGGTGATGGCGTCACCGGCCTCGAGGCGCGCGACCTCGGCGGCGCCCCAACCCTGGAGCGCTGCGCTGATCTCCTTCATCTTGGGGCCAACGCGCTTGCCGAGCGCCTTGAAGTTCGGCTTGACGCTGATCGTGGCGAAGGCGCTCTCGTCGGCGCTGACCTCGAGCGCCTTGACGTTGATCTCCTCCATGATGAGGGCCTTGCTGCTCATCACGGCCTCGCGCACGTAGGCGTCGCGGTGAGCGACGGTGAGCTTCGCCAGTGGCTGGCGCACCTTGAGCTTGTGCTCCTCGCGCACCTTGCGGGCGAGCCCGACCACGTTGCGCACGATGGCCATGCGCTCCTCGAGCGCGGGCTCGATCAGCTCGGAGTTCGCCCGTGGATAGTCACAGAAGTGAACGCTCTCCGGGGCGCCCGCCTCGACCGGACGGACGAAGCGCTGGTAGATGGTCTCGGTCAAGAACGGCATGAACGGCGCCAGCACCTTGGCGAAGGTGACGAGCACCTCGTAGATGGTGGCGTAGGCGTTGGCCTTGTCCTTGTCGTCGGCGCTCTTCCAGAAGCGCGGACGGGAGCGGCGCACGTACCAGTTGGTGAGATCGTCGATGAAGCCCACCAGCCGTGGCACCACGTTGTAGAGGCGATAGCCCTCCATCTCGTGGTTCACGTCGGCCACCAGGCTCTGCAGCACACTCAGGATCCAGCGATCGATGTCCGCGCGCTCGGCCGCCGGCGCTGCCTGCCAGCTGCGCGGATCGTAGCCGTCGAGCGTGGCGTACGTCGAAAAGAATGACAGCGCGTGCCAGTACGGCAGCACCACGCTGCGCACGATCTCCTTCAGGCCGCGCTCGGAGAAGCGCAGCGGCTCGCCGCGCACGACCGGCGAATTGATCAGGTAGGTGCGCAGCGCGTCCGCCCCGTACGTGGCGAGCACCGCGTTCGGATCCGGATAGTTTTTCTTGCTCTTGGACATCTTCTGGCCGTCTTCGGCCAGGATCATTCCGTTCACGACCACGTTCTTGTACGGCGACTTGCCGAACAGTGCCGTGCCCAAGACGAGCAGCGTGTAGAACCAGCCGCGCGTCTGATCGAGCCCCTCGGCGATGAAGCGCGCGGGGAAGAACTGATCGAGCTCGTCCTTGCGCTCGAACGGGTAGTGCTGCTGGGCGTACGGCATCGAGCCGGACTCGAACCAGCAGTCGAGCACCTCGGGCGTGCGGCGGTAGGTCTTGCCGTCCTTCTGGATGACGACCTCGTCGATCACGTGTTTGTGAAGGTCCGTGACGCGCACACCCGAGAGCGCCTCGAGCTCCGCGATCGAGCCGATACAGATACGGTCGTTCTTGTCGTTCTCGTTGACCCAGACCGGGATACAGGAGCCCCAGAAGCGATTGCGGCTGATGTTCCAGTCGTTGGCGTCCCTGAGCCAGTTGGCGAAGCGGGCTTCGCCCACGAACTGCGGCACCCAGGTCACCGTCGCGTTCTGCGCCACGAGCTTCTCGCGCAGGTCGGTGACGCGCACGTACCAGGCGTCGATGGCGCGGTAGATCAGCGGCGTGTCGGTGCGTTCGCAGAACGGGTAGCTGTGCACCAGCGTGGATTGGTGGACGAGTTTCCCTTCATCCTTCAAGCGCTTGATGATGGCCTTGTCGGCGTCCTTGCAGAACTGGCCGGCATACTCCGTCACCTTGGCGACGAACTTGGCCTCCTCGTCGAGCAGGTCGCCCAGGTCGACGGCGGGCTCGTTCGGCTTGGTGCCCGCCAGCGCCGCCTTGATGTCGGCGACGTTGATGCGCATGG
>DATLIL010001302.1:0-11187 GCA_035539475.1 Polyangiaceae bacterium | reverse complement strand
GTTGGCTATGAGTAGGTCGCCGTGAGACTCGACGATCAGGCCCATGGGGCCCTTGAGCGGACTGTTTCCCTTCTTGACGAACGCACCCTTGTATTGCCCCGTGGTGGCGTCGAATCGCTTGATCGTGTTGTCGTCGGCGTCGGCGACATAGAGTGAGTCTCCCCCAATCAGTACGGCTTCGGCGCCGGTGTCCCGATCTTCAGTCGCCCCTTGGCCTCCACTACAGCCAAACACGGTCATCGCGGCCGCAACTGCGAGAACTCTCGTCATTCCTTCTTTGGCTCCTTGATCACCGCGCCCGTCGCGAGCGCGGCCAAGCCCCTCAAGCAACTTCTGCTCCCAGGACCGAAAGACCAGCGTCAGCCACGTCCGTGACTCTCGTGCCGGTGTGCCTCGCCTCGCGCCAGCCGTGCGGGTCGATGCACCGCGCCGCCGTCGAGACTCCGCAAGCAAGCGACCGATCGAACGTGTGCTGCGGCAGGCACCGAGCTGCGGGGTGTTCCCAACCAACCCCCAAACCAGCGGAGTTTCGCGCAAGTAAATCCGCCCGGGCGTAGTCGTCAACCCGCAAGGATGGCTGCGCTACGACCCGGGCTCATCCCTCAGGTAAGTCGCGCCGAACTTGTACGCCAGGTCTGCCGGAATCGATTTCGTCGAAAAGACGGCGGACTCCTGCGCAGTGGCTGGGTCTGAATGCACGAGTTGGTTGCGCGGAGCCGAGGATTACTTCACTTCGGCCTGCGCACGTACACGAGCACCCGGTCGCTGCGCTGCCGGATGCGCTGGATATCTCCGCGCCCCACGTAGGTGCGCAGGAGCTCCACGGCGAGGAGGTCGGCTAGGCTCTCCAGGCGGAAAGTCACGGGGACGGTGTCGCCCTTGGCGCGCGTGGAGGGCTTGGCGGCGACGGTGCGGCTGGCCGAGTACCAGCGGTCGGCGATCGTCGGGGCATCTTCCTCGGCGGCCCGGCGCTCGCTCTCCGTCGCTTGTAGCTTCTTGAGTAGGGTGTGGGCCTGTTCCGCGCGCTGCTCCGCGGCGTTGGTGCGCGCCTCGGCGATCTTGGCGCGGCGGCTTGCCCTGTCGGCGATCGTCTCGACGGCCTCCAGCCGGTCCAGTGCCCGGCTGCCGCGCACCCAGTTCACCACCGTCAGCACGATGCTCAGCAGCGAGAGCAAGACCGCGATGTCCTGGGGTGTCATGACGACTCAGCAGCCGGGTCCGTGACCGTGCCCGTCGCCTTCGGGCTTCACGGCAGCGACCACGGGCTGGTTGCCGCTCAGGGCCTCGCTGGGCACGCCGAACTGCTCGGCCTGCTTGTTCTGCCACTGATACTTGATGCGGTGGTGGTGCATGTTGACCAGCGCCTCGGCCATGCGCCGCGTCACCGTGCGGAGCTCCTTGAGCTCGAGGCCGCACTCGTCCAGCTGACCCTGCTTGAGCTTGGTGAAGACGATGCGCTCGATCATCGTCTCGAAGTTGTTGCGGTCGGGCGGGTCGACGGTGCGCGAGGCAGCCTCGATCGAGTCGACCAGCATCAAGATGGCCGTCTCTTTGGTCTGCGGCTTCATGCCGGGGTAGCGAAAGTACGAAGCGTCGAGGTTCTTCGGGTTGCCCTGTTGCTGGCACTTGTTCCAGAAGAACTCGACCACCTGCGTGCCGTGGTGCGTGTAGGAAAACTCCACCACCGCTTCCGGGATCCCACCGCCGCGCAGGATCCTGGTGCCGATCACGACGTGAGCCATGATCGCGTCGGCGCTGACGTCGGGCTCCAACTCTTCGTGGGGAGAGCGCTCGCCGGGAGCGAGGTTCTCCACGAAGTACTTGGACTGCGCCGTCTTGCCGAGGTCGTGATAGTACGCGCCGATGCGCGTCAGCAGTGCGTCGGCGCCGATCGCGCTGGCAGCCTGCTCGGCGAGGTTGGCCATGGCACGCGAGTGCTCGTAGGTGCCCGGGGCCTCACGGGCTAGCTTTTGCAGCAGCGGCTGCTCGAGGTCGGCCAGATCGAGCAGGCGCTCGCGCGAGACGTGGCCCAGCAGGCGTTCCGCCGGGGAGCGCAGCAGCATGGCGAGCGCCCCGCTGGCGACCCCGCCACCCAGACATGCGAAGAGCGCCCCGCGGGTCGGGTGGAAGAGCTCGGCGCCGAAGTCGAACGAGCCCTCGAACGTGACGCGGAGCGCCACGTAGAGGACGGCCGTGCAGACGCCGGCCAGCGAGCCCGACAGCAGCATGTGCACCGGTCGCTTGCGGTCGAGGAAAAACAGGATCGACGACATGCCCTGGGCCAGCAGGGCGCAGAGCAGCATGACGTCGAAGCTCTGGAAGCTCGCCAGCACGAAGGCCAACACGACCGTGACCAGCATGGCCGTGCGCCGGTCGAAGCTGGTCGCGACCCACAGCGGCACCGTCGCCACCGGGATCCAGTACTCCGGCAAGCCCGTCCACACGAGCAGCCACTTGGCAGCGATGGCGCAGAGCCCCATGGCTATGAGCACGCCGAGCTGAGCACGGAGGAGCTTGAGCCGGCTCTGTCCGAACTTCCGTAAGTAGGTGACGAGCGCGAAGGCCAGCGTGAACAAAATCACCACGGTGCCGCGGATGCGGGCGCCGCTCGGCGGCCGATTCGCGCTGTCGTACGCGAAGGCGTACTGGTGCTCGCGGTCGTCGGTGCGGAGCACGGTGCCCCGCGGAATGATCAAGTGATCGTGTAGGTTCCGGAGCTCGACCTTGCCGCCGTGGCGAATCAGGCGCGGACCAGAGGGAACGCGCAGGGTCACCGGCGTGGAGGCACCGAGCTCGGGGCGCAGCGCGAAGCGATCCACCACGTGCACGAGGGTCAAGAGCAGTGCGAAGACCAGACTCATCACGAGTCCGGCTACGATCCCGGCGCGGATCCGCGTGCGAAGCTTTGGCATCAGCCGAGGCCCGACCCTAGTCGAGCCAGGCGGCGTGCGAAAGCCGCGGGCCCGTCTTGCGCAATTCTGCTAACGTTGCTAGGGCGTAAGCTGTGGGCGCTCACTCTGTGCTAAAGATCCGTCATGAGCGCGGCGCCGCGCTGATGGGGGTGCTCAACGTCACGCCGGACTCGTTTTACGACGGCGGGCGTTACCTCGGCGAAACAGCGGCAGCCCACCGCGTCGCCGAGCTCGTGGAGCAGGGCGCGGACATCATCGATATCGGCGGTGAGTCGACCCGGCCCGGCGCGGACGCGATCCCGCCCGCCGAGCAGGTCGCCCGCATCGAGCCCGCCGTGCGATGCGCGCGGCAGGCCGGCGTGCTGGTCTCGATCGACACCACCAGCGCCGAGGTCGCCGAACGCATGCTCGACCTCGGCGCTCAGATCATCAACGACGTCTCGTGTCTGAGCGACCCCCTGCTGGCGCGGACCGTGGCGCGCTATTCGGCCACGCTCATCCTCATGCACTCGCGTGGTGCCATGAAGGACATGAAGGGCTTCTCGCAGTACCCGGACGACGGCTACGACGACGTGGTCCAGGGTGTGCTCGGCGAGTGGCGTGAGAGTCGGAACCGCGCGCTGGCCTCGGGCCTCGCTCGTGAAGACGTCTGGCTCGATCCCGGCATCGGCTTCGCCAAGAACGCGCGTCAATCCTGGGAGCTCTTGCGCCGACTGCCCGAGCTCGCCGGCGAAGGCGTGCCCGTGGTGGTCGGTCCGAGCCGCAAGTCGTTCATCGGCTCGCTCGACGGCTCGAAGCCGGAGGACCGCCTGGGCGGTACGGTCGCAGCCTGCCTCCTGGCCATGCAACGCGGCGCGCACGTGCTGCGCGTCCACGACGTGGCCTCCGTGCGTCAGGCCCTCCTGGTGGCCAAGCAGCTCGCCTCGAACCCGAGCGAGGTGAGCCGTGTTTGAGGGCGTGCTGACCTACCTGCACACGCGCTCGTTCTTCCAGCTGCTGCGCGACGCGCTCGACATCTTCATCGTCTATTACCTGGTTTACCGCGCGCTCCTCGTGTTGCGCGGCACCAGGGCCATGCAGGTCGGCGTCGGCCTGGGCATGGTCTTCGTGCTCTACGTCGTCGCGCAGCTGCTCGAGCTCGTCACCGTGCTCAGCATCATGGGTGCGCTGATCTCGAGCATGATCCTGATCATCGTGGTCGTGTTCCAGAGCGACATTCGCCGCGGCCTGCAGCGCGTCGGCAGCCGCGCCTGGTTCTCGAGCTTCGCCCGCGCCCAGGAGTCCAAGGTCATCGACGAGATCGTCGAGGCCGCCACCGAGCTCGCCCGCCACCGCATCGGCGCCTTGATCACCTTCGAGCAGGACGCAAACCTCGACGAGTTCGTCGGCGTGCACAAGGGCCACGTCGTGGACGCCCAGGTCACGCGCGAGCTCCTGGTCTCGCTGTTCGTGCCCGAGGGCGTGAACAAGCTGCATGACGGCTCCGTCATCATCCGCAACCTGCGCATCGCCAAGGCGGGCGTCTTCTTCCCCATGCCCGAGGGCCGCGTGGTCGACGCCAGCTTCGGCTCGCGCCACCGCGCCGCGCTCGGCATCACGGAAGAGACGGACGCCGTCGTCGTGATCGTGAGCGAGGAGCGCGGCACGATCAGCTTCTGCTTCAACGGCAACATCGCGACCAACCTCGACGGGCCGAAGCTGCGCAGCATGCTCGAAGCGATCTTCAGCCCCAAGGTGCGCAAGAGCACGCGCAAGCCCAAGGCGCGCGAGTCGGCGCCGCCCCCGAGCGAAGTGCCGGCGAGCTCCCGGCGCGAGCCGGAGCCGCGCAGCCGCCGGCCGAGCGATCCCGATCTCGCCCACCCGCGCATCAGCCTCGTCGCAGACCAGGTCGAGCAGGCACCCGCAGCACGACGCTCGCGCACACCGAGCGAACCGCCGGCTCCGCTCAGGCCCTCGGCAGCCACGGCCACCCCGCCCCCGGTCGGCGTCGGCGCGATCCTGACCCCGGTCAATCCCAAGCCGCTGACCAGCGGCGGGCAAGACGACGACAGCCCTGAGCGCGAGCCGGAGGGCAGCGACTCATGAGCACGACGCTGAGCGAGACCTTTCTGCGCTTCCTGCGCGAAGCGTTCACGGAGAATCTGAGCCTCAAAGCCATCTCGTTGACCTTCGCCATCGGCCTGTTCGCCTTCCTCCAGGGCCAGCAAGACGAGCAGCAGCGCACGGTGCCGGTCGCGGTCGTGCTGCGGCCACCGCCCGAGGGCTCGCAGCGCGAGCTGATGACGCAGATCCCGGCCAGCATTCACGTCACCCTACGCGGGCCGGCGCGCACGCTCGATCGGCTGATCCAGGCCGGCGTGGCGCCCGTCGAGATCGATCTACGCAGCGCCTCGGCCGACGCGATCGTCTTCGACCAGAGCATGTTCTCGCTCCCGCCGGAGACCAACGTCACGGTGATCGATCCGCCCAGCATCGACCTCGAGTGGGAGGACGTCATCGCGCGCCAGATCCCGGTGCAGGCGTCGATCACGGGCCAGCCCGCCGAAGGTTACGTGGTCAAGGGCGAGCCCGAGGTCGAGCCCAAGCAGATGACCGTGCGCGGCCCCTCCAGCCTGGTCGAGGTCATGCAGTTCGCGCGGCTCGCGCCGTTCGACGTCTCCGGCCTGAGCGAAGGCGTGCACAAGCGCCGCATCTCGATCGACGCCCCGCCCACCCGCGTGCGCTACCTGGGCCCGAACACGGCCAACGTCAGCGTCACCGTCGCGCGCCGCGTGGTCGAGGTGAAGTTCGAGAACCGCCCGGTCGAGGTGATTGGCCTCGCCAACGGCGTGATCACGCCGCGCACCGTCGACGTCTCCGTCGTGGGCCCGCCGGAAATCGTGCGCGCCCTGCGCCCCGAGCAGATCGCGCCGCAGGCCGACATTACAGCCATTCCCGGCCTCGACCTCAAGTCCCAGAAGCACGGCTCCACCTCGGTCAAGGTGCGCGTCGACCTGGCCAAGGCCGAGGCCGAGGTCCAGCCCCCGAGCGTCACCGTTCGCTGGTGACTTCGGTGACCGGGCCGGCTCGACACCTGCTCCTCTGCGCGTCGTTGTGGGCTTGCGCTGGCCCGCAAGCACAGAGCCGCGCCGCGACCAGCCCCGAGCCCGCGGCAAGCAGCGAAGTCGAACCGGCACCAGAGCCAGCGACGACCAGCGAGCCACAACCGGCACCACAGCCCGCCGCCGCTGATCCACTCCGCGAGAGGGCAACGGCGATGTATCGGACCAAGGTCATCGCCTGGTTCAACGCTCGCTTTCCCATATCGACGAAGAGCGAGGGCATCCCCTGCTCGAGCCGCGAGAAGCTCGCCGCCGCGGTCCGCGCAGCCGTCGATCCAGACCGACGCGTGACTGTGGTGGAGGTGCTCCAGCCCAGCGGACATGCCGTCTTCGACCGCCTCGTCGAGGACACGCTGGCGCAGCTGCCGGGACAGAAAGTACCGCCGCCCCCGCCGCTGTACCCGGACATGGCCCGGCATGACATTCACCTCCGGTTCACGAACGACGGCGTGGCCTGCCCGCAGCCCGACTGAGTGATGTACTCCGACGCACTTCGTCTGGAGCTCGCCACGGGCCGCAACGTCGCGGCCGTCGTGCGCTCCGGAGCCGCGGGCTCGCAAAGGCCGCGCTGCCTGCTGCTTCACGGCAATCCCGGGTCACTGCTCGACTGGTCACGCATCGTCCCCGAGCTCGCGCGTCACCCGCAAAGGGTCGCCGGCATCGTCCTGATCGGGACGCTGGGTGCCCCCGCCCACGCAAGCTACCGACTGCTCGCCCTACCCGGAGCGACGGCGTTCGCGCGCGCGACGGGCGGGCTCTTTCGCAGCCAGCGCCTCGCGCCGCTCGGCCGCGTCGTGCTGCGCGGCGCGATGAAACCCATCTTTTCGCCCGAGCCGCTGCCCGAAAAGAGTGTCGACCAGCAGCTCGAGCTGTTTTCACGAAGCCCCGAGGTGCTGCTCAGCATGGTCCACGTCGCGCTGGGCCAGCCGTCACGAAAGCTCCTCGACTCCGCCAGCGCGATTCAGTGTCCCGCTCTTTTCCTGCACGGGCAGCGCGACGCGCTCGTCCCTTCCCGCTGCGCTCGCACGATCCATGAGCGCATCGAGAGCTCCGGAGGCCGCTCGCGCTTCGAGCTCGTTCCCGGCGCCGGTCACATGTTGCTCGAGTTCCAGGCGCAGGCGATGGCCGCGAGCATCGCCCAGTTCGTCGCTTGAGCTCTAGCTAGCGCTGGCAGGCGGCCGCGGGAACACGCTGCGCTCGGGGTCGCGCTTCTCGTCGTAGTCGCTGTCGGGCTCGATGAAGATCTTCTTGGCGTCGGGCACGGCGGCCTGGATGCGCGCCTCGATCTGATCGATCACGCGCTCCACCTCTTCGAGCGCCATGCCGGCACGCAGGTGGACCTTGAGCGCGAGCATCACCGCGTTGGGACCGAGGTGCATGCTGAGCAGCTGCGTCACGCCCTCCACGCCTGGCGTGGACTTGGCCTGCTCCATGGCGGTCTGTTCGAGCTCCTCGCTGGCGCGCTCGCCGAGCAGCAGGCTGCGCGTATCACGCGCCAGCAAGATGCCGATGATGCAGAGCAAGACGCCGATCACGATCGAGCCGATGGCGTCGAAGGCGGGGTTACCGGTGATCCAGGTCACGGCGACGGCGATCAGCGCAAAGATCAGGCCGAACACCGCGCCGGTGTCCTCCAGCAGGACGACCGGGATGATCGGATCCTTGCCCGCGAACAGCGCTTCCATGATCGGGCGCTTGCCGCGGCTCTTGTTGAACTCGCGAAAGGCCACGAAGAAGCTGCCCGCCTCGAGCCCGATCGAAACGAGCAACACGATCAGCGGCACGAGCGGCGAGCCGGGTGGCTCGTCGGCGTGCAGCAGCTTGTGAACGCCCTCGTAGATCGCAAAGACGCCGCCCAGAAAGAACAGCATCAGCGAGACGATGAAGGCCCAGAAGTAGCTCTCCTTGTAGCGGCCCAGCGGGTACTCGAGGGGCGCGTTCTTCGTCGAGAGCGACATGCCGAGCAGCAGCAGCGCCTGGTTGCAGGTATCGGCCACCGAGTGCACGCCCTCCGCCAGCATGGTGGCGCTGCCGCTCAGCGCCGCGGCCACGAACTTGGCGAGCGCGATGCCGCCGTTGCCGATCAGCGCCGCAACGACGACTTTTTTCGAGTCACCCTTCTTGGCCACGGCCCGGGAGGGTAGTGCGCGCCGGGCGTCGACGGAAGGCCCATGACCAGATCGGGTTGGGTTTGGGAACACCCCGCGCCCCACCGCCTGCCGCGATCAACGTCACCCGGTCGATTACCTCACTGATCGGACGCGGGCACGAGGTCATTCGCCCTCAGGCGCTGCGCCAGCTCCCAGAGCGCGGTTTTGTTGCTGTCGTAACGCAGCAAGGCGTGCGCCTCGTCGTACGACGCCCATTTCATCTGCGCATGTTCGTGCGAGAGCCGGATACCCGTTCCCGTTCGTCTCGCGCTCTTCGCCACCACCGGCAACGCCCTGCCAGTTCCCGTCGTCGGAGCGGCAAAGGACGCCGTACTCGACGCCACCGTCCTCCGTTCGTCGAAACAGCAAGACAAGCACTTGGAACGGAGCCCTCGCCATCCGTCACTCCCGTCGAAAGTCGTTCAGTCGGCGGAGTGCTGCGCGCCGGTCGATGCGGGCAAAGCGATCACGACCACGTCGAGGCGCGAGCGCGCGTTCTGGTAGTAGCTCTGCAGCGAGTCGTTCAGGCGCGTGGAGACGTACCAGCGGCGCAGGCCTGGCTGGATCGTCTCGAAGGGAGCGGCGCTCCACGGCGTTCGACCGGAGCGATGCAGGGCTCGAAGCTCTGCCGTGCTCGGCTGCAGCATGGGAGCGACCATGCGGTCGAGGTAGAGGCTGGCCCGCGCCTGCCGGCGAAACAGCGCCAGCAGCTCGCGCTCGCTGATGCCTTCTGCGCGCGCGGCCTGGCTGAGCAGCTCGGGACCGCCGACGCGTTCCTCGAGCATGCGGCGCGCGGACGTGGCCTGCCTGGTGACGAGGTCCGCCGGAGGCTCGGGCTCGATGCGCAGGTTGGCGAGCAAAATCTCGGAGACGTGACGCTCCAGGGCGGCGGTGATGTGGCGCTCGCGAAAGCCTTCGATGCGCTCGCCGGAGGTCAGCGCAGCGAGCCGAGCCTCGAAGGCGAGCACGTGCTGGAGCACGAAGCGCGGCGAGCGCGCTCCACCGAGCTCCGGCGCCGTGAAGCGCACCGCTACTCGCTCGACCGGCGTCGGCGCGGCGGCCGCCGGTGGGGCGGGCAAGCCTGCCAGGAGCGTCAGCAGGGCGAGCGCGGCGAGGCGCATCAGCGCAGCGCGGCGGTGCGTTTGCGGGACGAGGGGGTCTCGTCGTCGCTGTCACTATCGCTGTCGGGCTGGTCGTCGCTCTCGGGCTGCGAGGAGATCTCCACCTCGCCTTCGCCCGGAGTGCCCTCGAAGCGATGGGCGAAGCTGCGCGCGGCCCGGCGTGCCTTGACGAACTCGGCGAAAGCCGAGACTTTCTCGAGGTCCCGAGCGCCGAGGGTGTCGCAGATCTCGCGCAGCTGCTTGCGCAGGGCTTCGGCGCTGCGGCTGCGGCGGCCACTCAAAAGGTCCTGCGAAATGGGCGGCACTTCTTTGCGCGCCTCCCCGGCCCAGGCGCCCCGCGAGATGGGCTTGAGCGCGTGAGCGGCCAGCCAGGCTTCCATGAACACGCGCAGCCGTTCGCTGCGGAAGGCGAACCAACGCTCGCGCTCGGTGGCGAACGTCATGAGCACGTCTTTGAAACGGCGGAAGGCGCCCTTGCCGTCGATGGCCTGGGTCAGCTGATCGCGCAGACCGGGCTCCTCGACCATCGGGATGAAGCGCTCCATCCAGCGGTACTGTTCGCGGGAGCTCACGGGCTCGATACGCAGGTAAGAGCCGTCCGAGGCGATGCGCGCATGCATCTCGGGGTCCGCGATGCCGTCGACCACGCGCAGGACCTCACCGCTGCTCAGGTGCAGATAGCTGTGGACCTCGGGCGCGTTGTTCTCGAACGCATCCTCCAGCGCCTCCCAATCGATCGGGACGTCCCGAATCGCTTGGTTACCGCCACCGCCCTTGTCCGAGTCGGCCATCTACTTTGCTCCTTGATCCTGAAAACCGAACGCCCGCTGAACCATCAGTATGCCCTAGGCCGAGCCGCCGCGCGCTCTTCGCACGGCGTCGGCCCAGCGGGCGAGCGCCAATTGCCGTTCGGGCTCGGTCATCTGAGGCGCGAAACTCTTCTCAATATGCATCATTTTGGCCGCTTCCGCGCCGCTCCTGAAGACGCCAGCCCCGACGCCGGCGAGCATTGCCGCCCCACGCGCCGTGGACTCGAGCTCACTCGGGCGCTCCACGGATAAGTTAGCGATATTGCTCTGCATTTCCAGGAGCAGGTCGTTCGCGGCGGCGCCGCCGTCTACGCGCATCCGGCCGATATGTGTGCCCAGATCCTGGCTCATAGACCGCACCACGTCGGACACCTGGAAGGCGATGGCCTCCAGGGTGGCGCGAGCGATGTGGGCCCGGTTACTGCCGCGGGTCAGGCCCGTAATGAGCCCCCGTGCCTCGGCGTCCCAATAAGGAGCGCCCAGTCCGGCCAGCGCCGGGACGAAAACGACCCCATGAGAGGCGGGCACGGAGCGCGCCAGCGCCTCCACTTCCGCCGCGGACGAAATGATGCCCAGCCCGTCGCGCAGCCACTGGACGGCGGCCCCTGCGATGAAGACGCTGCCCTCGAGCGCGTAGGTCACCTCGTCCCCGATCTGCCACGCGGGCGTCGAGAGCAACCCGAAGCGACTCTCGAGCACGTGCGAGCCGGTGTTGACGAGCAAGAACGCGCCAGTGCCGTACGTGCACTTGGCGTCGCCGGCCGCAAAGCAGGCCTGACCGAAGAGCGCCGCGTGCTGGTCGCCGGCGATGCCCGCGATCGGCACGCCGTCGGGCAGCCCCGGCACGCCGCTCGTGTGGCCGAACACGCCGGCGGTCGGCACGACGTGCGGCAGCAGCGTGCGCGGCACGCCGAAGGTCCCGCACAGCTCGTCGGACCACGCCATCTCGTGGATGTCGAACAGCAGCGTGCGCGACGCGTTCGTCGGCTCGGTGCGGTGCACGAGGCCGCCGGTCAGCCGGTGCAGCAGGAAGCTGTCGATCGTTCCGAACGCGAGCTCGCCGCGCTCGGCGCGCGCGCGCAGCCCGGCGTGGT
>DATLIL010001301.1:0-20546 GCA_035539475.1 Polyangiaceae bacterium | reverse complement strand
TCGGACTCCTGGCCCCCGGCCTTGCGGCCCTCGTGGGCTGTAGCGACCCGGCTCCCCCTCCTGCGCCCTCGACGGCGGGGACCGGGGGGGTAGCGGGGTCTTCCGGCAGCGGCGGTAGCGCCGGATCGTCGGCGGGCTCGGCGGGCAGCGCCGGCGTCGGCGGTGATACCGGCGGCACGGGCGGCGTCGGCGGCGGCGGCAGTGGTGGTAGCGGTGGCCTCGTTCTCACCGAGCCGATGCTGCTCAGCGAGGCCGGCCTCTACAGCGACATCGCCACCGGTACGCTCGCTCCGGACGTGATCGAGTTCACTCCGCAGTTCGCGCTGTGGAGTGACGGTGCGGCCAAGAAGCGCTGGATCAAGCTGCCGGCGGGCGCGCAGATCAACACCGCCGACATGAACTTCTGGGACTACCCGGCAGGGACCAAGTTCTTCAAGGAGTTCGAGCGCGACGGCGTGCGCGTGGAGACGCGCCTGATCATGAAGAAGAGCCCGGGCGTCTGGTTCATGATGCCCTACAAGTGGCGCGACGACATGATGGACGCCGACGCGCTACCGGCGGGCGAAGCCAACGCGCGCGGCACGACGCACGACATCCCGTCTCAGGAAGACTGCGGCACCTGCCACAACGCGATGCGAGATCGCGTGCTCGGCTTCACCGCGGTGGAGCTCGCGCACAACAACGGCGGCTTCAATCTCGCGCAGGCGACGGCGATGGGCATGCTCACCGCGCCGCCGGTAGCCGAACCGGTGGTGCCCGGGGACGAGGTGGCCAAGGCTGCCATCGGCTACCTGCACGTCAATTGCGGCATGTGCCACAACTACAAGTCCAAGATCTACAGCAACGGCACGCAGGTCGACATGTGGCTGCAGACCGACAAGCTGACCACGCTCGAAGAGACGCCGACGTACTTGACGCTGGTGAATCAGGACACCACCACCGAGCTCACCCTGCTGCCGAAGCGGATCGCCCCGGGTGACACCGCGAACAGCGCCGTCTTCGAGCTCATGAACAGGCGAGGGGACGACGCTTCGATGCCGCCGCTCGGTACCGAGATCACCGATACGGCTGGCGGCATCGCCGCGATCGAGGCATGGATCAACGCGCTACCCCCTCCATGAGCCATGAAAGTTAAAGCCAGGACCGCCGAAGGTTGGGACGAAGTCAGTCTGGGTGAGGTCATGCTCCGGCTCGATCCGGGGGAGGGCCGTATCCACACGACCCGCTCCTTCCAGGTCTGGGAAGGTGGCGGCGAGTACAACGTCGCGCGCGGTCTGCGTCGCTGCTTCGGCTACAAGACGGCGATCGTCACCGCCCTCGTCGACAACCCCGTCGGTCGCCTGCTCGAAGACCTGATGCTGCAGGGCGGCGTCGACCTCAGCTACCTGAGCTGGGCCGCCGACGACGGCGTCGGGCGTTCGGTGCGCAACGGCCTCAACTTCACCGAGCGCGGTCACGGCCCTCGTGCGGCGCGCGGTTGCTCCGACCGCGGTCACAGCGCCGCCTCGCAGCTGCAGCCCGGTCAGGTCGACTGGGAAGAGATCTTCGGCAAGCGTGGCGCCCGCTGGTTCCACACCGGTGGCATCTACGCGGCGCTGTCGCCCTCGGCGGCGCAGGTGACGGGCGAGGCGATGAAGGCCGCCCGCAAGAACGACGTCCGCGTCTCCTACGATCTCAACTATCGCCCGTCGCTGTGGAAGGCCAACGGCGGCCAGCCCGCGGCGCGCTCCGTCAACCGCGAGCTGATGCCGCTGGTCGACGTGCTCTTCGGCAACGAGGAGGACTTCTCCACCGCGCTCGGCTACGAGCTCTCCGGCGTCGATCACGACTTCAACTCGCTCGATACCTCGGCTTACCGCCGCATGATCGAGCGTATTTTGAAGGATTTCCCCAACATCAAGCTGATCGCCACGTCGCTGCGTAGCGCGCACAACGCCAACAACAACGCCTGGGGCGGCCTCTGCTACTACGACGGAGAGCTGTACGAGGTAGCGCAGCGCGACACGCTGATCCTCGACCGCGTCGGCGGCGGTGATTCCTTCGCTGCCGGTTTGATCCACGGCATGCTGAGCGGCGAGTCGCCCGAGTGGGCTCTACGCTGCGCGGTGGCTCACGGCGCTCTCGCCATGTCGACCCCCGGCGACACGACCATGGCCAGCCTGCAAGAAGTGCTCAAGGCCATGGGCGGCGGCTCGGCGCGCATCGAGCGCTGATTCATCAAGCGAAGCGCTCCGTAGTTCGGAGGGCACTCGTGGTCGGGCTTGCGGTGAAGCGGGACGTACGGAGCCGCACGCGCTTTCTTCACTGAATGCCGCGTCCTGGCGGGGCGCGATTGCCGGTGCCCGGCTCCGAAGCTAGCCTGCGCCCATGGGACGACTCGGCGAGCTCGTGATGAAGGCACTGGCGAGTCCGGAGGTGCCGGATCATCTCGCTGCGTTGGTCCAGAGCGGCGTTCGGACGGCGCTGGACGTTGGCTGTGGCGACCTCTCGCCGCTCGCGGTGCATCGCCCTGACATCGTCACCGTTGGCGTCGACAGTGACGGCCCGGCGCTGGAACGCGCGCGGCGCCAGGAGCTGCACGATCACTACCTGCAGGGCAACTTCGACACCTTCACGAATCAGCAGCTCTGCGCGCCAATTGGCGGCCGGAAGTTCGACCTCGTCGGTTGTTTCGGCGTCATCGAGCACCTGCCCAAACACCAGGGATTCGAGCTCCTTCGGCGCATGGAGTCGCTCTCGGCTCGCTACGTCATCGTGGACACCCCGAACGGCTTCGTGCCTCAGGGCCCGGAGTACGGAAACGAAGCGCAACGCCACCTGAGCGGTTGGTTCCGCGAGGAGTTCGAGGGACACGGATACACGGTGCACGGCGTTACCGGAACGAACATCATTCGTGGTTATGCTGCCATGCCCAAGCACGACTTCCGCTATTGGGCGCTCGTCGATGCGGCTCTGGCTCGTGCGCTGAGAACGGCCGCATGGACCCGGTTCTCGTTCGGGTTGGTCGCCATCAAAGACGTCCGCGGCGTACCGGCACGACTAGGAGACCGACTAGGGTCCCAGCCCTCGCAAGACGCGGAAGTGGTGGACCCCCGCGATGGTCGCCGAGTGGAATCGGGTGGCGCGTAGGGACTCGATCAGCGCCACGGAGTGACCTGGGGGTGTCACCTGCGCGCGCGCCACTCACTACGCCTCAACGCGCCTGCGCTACGAGCTGATCCATCAGGTGGTATTTCCTGGCGAGGAGGACCGAGCCCTCAATCGACAGATGGGCGCTGTCGCGGTAGAGGGGCACGTCGTCTTCCTGGGCTCGGCACCTCTCGCCCGAGCACAGAAGCTCGCTCAACCAGACCACGGGGACGTCTGCCGAACGAGCGATCTGCTCGAGGAGGTGGATCACGGGCTCTTGCTTGGCTCGATACGCCAGCGCGTCGAACGAACACTGCGTCGCGGCGGGCCGACCGAACGTTGGTAGCCCGCTGTCGAGTCGCTCGAGGCAGAGGCTGAGGTCCGTGCCCGTGGACGGCGGCGGAGCGACGAGCACCACCTTCTTCCCCGCCTCGCGCACGGACTGGATCGTGCGGGCGAACTTCGCGACGACCGGTTCGCGGGGCATGGCAGCGTAAGACGTGAACGGAGAGGCCAGAACGACGTAGCGCAGGTGAGGATCCCCCGCGATGCGATCCATGACGGACTGGTTGAAGGCGAGGCAGTCGTTCGCCCAGGCGCTGCCGTAGGAGTCGGGCGCGAGGTCGAGCACCGGGCCACACATGCTCCGCGTCGCCTGAACGACGCCGAGGCGGCGATCGGTCGCGACCAACCCGGGGACGAGATGCATGGCGAAGCTATCGCCCCACACGACCACCGCCGGATTGTCCGCGGTGCGACAGGCTGGGGTGGGCTCGAATGCTGCCCCGAAGTCGCACGACGGACTGAGGCCGAAATTCGTCCGTCGGATCGCGCTCCAATCCTTCACTGATCGGACTAGCGACGGTGCCGCGAGCGGTATCAGCACGAGGGCGAGGGAGGCTCCCACCACGGAGGCGAGCAGCGCGCGCGACGGCTCGCGGTCCGAGCGGCGGATCGGATCCTCCACGGTCCTGAACAACAACGCGGCGAGGACGACCGACGCCGCCACGCCCAACCACTTCACGCCGGTCGGGACCTCCCCGACGAACACGTTCCGCGCGAAGGCGAAAATTGGCCAGTGCACGAGGTAGAGCGAGTACGAGATGTCGCCGAACCAGCCCAGCGTCGCCGCGAGCGGGCCCCGCTCGAGCACCCCGACTCTCGCCCAGATTGCGGTCAGCGTCGCTGCGCACACGATCAGCGCGTCCCACCTGGGGTGCACAGCGTCGATCGCGAGCGAGGAGACGACCAGTACGGACAGTAGCGCCGGCGGCCCCACGAGCCGTGCGGTTGCTCGGGGCGTGGCGGGGGCGTCACGAAACCAGAGCGCGCCGCAGGCGCCGATCATGAGCTCCCATGCGCGGGTGGGGAGCAGATAGAAGGCGGCGGTGGGCTTCCACGAGACGGCGACGAAACAGAGCCCAAGGCTCAGAACGAGCGCGGCTCCCGCGAGCCATCTCCGGAGCGGCGGCGGCGTCACCCATAATGCCAGCGGAAACACCAAGTAGAACTGCTCCTCCAGGGACAGCGACCACATGTGGAGCAGAGGCTTCAGTTCCGCGGTTCCGTCGAAATAGCCTGACTGCTTCCAGAGGACGATGTTCGCG
The DNA here is from genome assembly GCA_035539475.1 of Polyangiaceae bacterium. GTDB lineage: Bacteria > Myxococcota_A > Polyangia > Polyangiales > Polyangiaceae > PMG-095. The sequence continues at coordinate 15,810 of DATLIL010001301.1, read as the reverse complement.
GTGAAGGAAACGGACCCGATGACTTGCTTGACGAAGGCCGCGAGCTCGAGACGCGTGAGCAAGACGAGGGCGCCGACCGAGGTCAGGGCGATCACGACGTAGGCTGCTGGCAGCAGCCGTTTTGCACGCCGCCAGTAGAACTGTCGGAAGCTGAAGGTTCCGGCGTCGAGCTCCTTGGTGATGAGCTCGGTGATCAGATACCCAGAGATCACGAAGAAGACGTCGACCCCGAGGAAGCCGCGACCGACCACCCCGAGCTGCGCGTGATAGAGGAGCACCAGCATCACGGCGATGCCACGCAGCGACTGGATGTCCTTCCGCACGGGCGGAGCCTAACACGTCGATGCCTGCGACCAAGGCCGCTTCCAGTCCCTCCGCTTTACGCGACGAGCAGGCGCAGCTTGGCGAAGCGCTCGAGGTACTGCTCGAGCTCAGCAGCGCTGCCGAAGCTCGACCACTCCGCCTGCAGCCTGGCGCGGTCACGCGTTCCGTCGAGCAACGCGATCAGTCTCCGTGCTCGCTCCTCCTGGATCTGCACCGAGTAGTGGCTGAGGTCGGTGAGCCTTGCGCCGTGACTGCTCTGCCAGCGACAGAGCGCGCTGACTTCGGGTTGCTCGCCAGCACGCGTGGCGCAGCGCGGAGCGTCGCGCCGCAGATCGATGAAGCCGGCAGCGAAGAGCTCGAACAAACCCTGGGCTAGCCCGCGCCGGTTACGTTCGTCGAGAGCAGCACCGAGGTCTGCGAACGAGAGCGCGCCCGGGCTCGCCTGCGCGAGCGCGGTGAGCGCGCTCTTGAGCGGAGCTGCGCCGATGGTCGCCTGCCAGCCGCGGTGCGTCGTGATGCGGAGCGCCCCGCTGGGATCACTCTCCAGCGTCAAGAGCACGGAGATCCGCGCCGACTCGAGCTCGGCGAGGTAGTCGGGCTGGGCGCGCACCGGGGCGCCCGCGCGCACGATCAAAGACTCGTGGTACGAGGTATCGCTGAGGATATCGATCGCCTGTTGTCGCTCGACGGGTGAGCGCCCGAGTTCGGAGACCACCCTGCGGGCGGTTTCGCTCAGATCAGCGCCACTGGAGCGGAGCAGCGGTGTATCGCTGACGAACGCAAGGTCGTGCTCGGTGAGCTGCCGGGCAAAGTCGCGAAAATAGACGGCGTCGTGAGCGTCGGAGCACCAGTCGTGCGCGATCGCCGAATCGCTGGCACGCGACGCGCGCAGGAGCTCGGCCTTGAGCGCCGCGGCGAACGGTTGATCGGCGCGCATGCCATCGGATAGAGCGCGGGCAATCGCGCGAAAGCGCGCGCCCATGCCCGCTGAGCCCAGCTCCCGGACGTAGGGCAGGAGCATGTCGCGCACCGCCAGGCGCGGGTGTGATCCCGGGAAGACTTCGTAGCTCAGATAACCCACGCCGCTCGGAGCGAGGCAGCGCTGAAACGTCCCGAGCAGGCGCTCCCGAGCCGCGGCGTCCACCCATGAGTAGACGCCGTGCGCCGTGACGTAGTCGAATTCGCCTTCGATGCTGTCGCCGAGATCAGCGACCGAGAGAGTGAGGTTCTTCACGCCGAGCTCCACCGCCGCGCGCTGGCCGCGCTCGATCTGCTCCGCGCTGCGATCGATGCCGACGCAGTGACTGTTCGGATACTCGAGGGCGAGGGCGAGCAGGTGCGTGCCGTCGGCGCAGCCGAGATCGAGGATCCGGCTTTGCCCAGGTGCGGCCGGGGTCAAGCCGAACATTCGCGCGATCACCGCCAGGCGATCAGGGTGCGCCTGCGTGAGCGGGCGCGCCTCGTAGGGCAGCTCTGCGTACGACTCCATGGCCCAGCCTACGATCGCCTGGTTGCTGAAGTGCGACTTGCGGCGTCTCGCGTTGGCACCTCGAACAGCTGGCCGTGTAGCCAGGTTCCCGCTTGACAAAGGCGCTCAAGCTGGCTGAATCGATCGGATCGGTTTCTTTCAGTGCTTTGGCCGCCGGGGTTTGGCTACTAGGTCAAACTTGCACCGGTACTCGAAGAACGGCTCGCAACCTGCTCGAACACCGCGCTTGGCGAGATCAATTCTTGGTGGACCGGAAACTATTTGAGACGATCGTCGGGCACAGCGGCGTCTAATCACTTACCCAGAACTCGCCGCGGACACGTTCACGTCTAGCGGAAAATTCTGGCGCGACGGCACTAACTCGTTGGGAAAAACATGGCACGTACCAGCTCGAACATTCGTCGGTCCTTGGTGATTGCGCCCGCTGTGTGCGCCCTTTCCGCCCTCGGGTGTACCGCTGAAACGGCGCCTCCCGGTAGCGGAGGTGGGACTGGAGCCACTGGTGCGACGACCTCGTCGGGCGCCACCGGCAACGTCGGTAACGCGGGCGGCACGGGCAACGTCGGCAACACGGGTGGCACGGCTGGCAGCGGCACCGCGGCGACCGGTGGTACCGGCGCGACGAGCGGTACGGGCCCTGTCGCCGGCAGCGGCGGCACCGGCGGCGGCAACATCGTCAGCCCGTACTCCTTCGATAACTACCAGCTCACCGGCACCTGGCCCGAGCTGACGTCGGTCGTCACGACCACTACCAGCACACTGAGCTTCATGAAGCAGCAGGTGCACAACGTCTTCTACGCCGAGAGCTGCTCGATCGCCGACTACAACAAGGACGGCAACCCGGACATCTCGTCCGGCATGCGCTGGTACGAGGGCCCCGGTTTCACCACGGAGCACATCTTCCGCGATGGTCACGGCCAGCTGCCGCGCGAAGGCCTCGGCCCGGAGATCAACACGGGCGTGTCCGACGACTGGGCGGATTTCCCCTGGGACGTGAACGGTGACGGCTACGCCGACATCATCAACATCGCGAACTGCGACGTGCCGAGCTCCGAGATCCAGTTCGCCTGGGAACCGAAGTCGCAGGAGCCGGGCACCGCGTTCTGGTACGAGAACCCCAAGACAGGCTACGAGGCGAACCCGAAGTGGGTGGCGCACCAGCTCGCCGGCGACATCAAGCACGAGCACAAGGGCCTCGTGGACGTGAACGGCGACAACAAGCCGGAGATCTACGGCGCTTGCAAGGGCTGCAACCCGAACCAGACCAAGGGCTACTACCAGGCTGACTGGGCCAATCCAGCGGGTGTTTGGAACTACGTTCCTGTCACCGGAAGCATCGAGTTCCCGTTCAGCGGCAGCGGCTGGATGCACGGCCTCGGTTTCGGCGACGTGAATGGTGACAACAAGCCGGACATGCTCGATCGCGAGGGAGTCTGGATCCAGGGTGACGGCACCTGGACGCTCAACGGCGCCACCAAGCTGTACGACGGCGATCCCGCCGGTAACCGCGGCGCGGCGCACATGTCCTCCGCTGACTTCGACGGTGACGGCGACAAGGACATCTACGCCGCCGACTGGGCACACGGTAACGGCGTCGCCTGGTACGAGCAGACCGACCCCGGAACCTTCGTCAAGCACTACCTCACGGGCGGCCCGGACGAGGTCGGCACGTACGGCCTCTACTTCTCACAGCCGCACTCGGCGCAGGTCGTCGACATGGATGGTGACGGTGTCTCCGACATCATCACCGGCAAGATGCGCTTCGCCCATCCGGACGGTTACGGCGATCCGGACATCCAGGGCGCTCCGGTGCTCTACGTGTTCAAGGCCGTTCGTGGCGGCAGCCTCGCGTCGGGTGACGTGACGTTCGAGCCGATCCTGGTCGACAGCGAAGTGGGCGTCGGCCGAAACCTCTCGGTGGGTCACATCAACACCGACGGCAAGATGGACATCTGCATCGCCTCGAAGCTCGGTCTGTACGTCTTCTACGGGCAGTAATAGCGTCGAGTTGACGGCACTGTTTCTCTGCGGCCGAGCCTAAATTCGGCCGCAGAGTCTGCAGACGCCGCTCGGCAAGTAGTGTTATAGACCGCTCTCAGAAAGCGGTCCCCGGCGAAGGTCCATCTGCCCTCCGGAAGCTGGAACCCCGCGCCGAAAATGGAGAGTTGAGCGTCATGAGACCATTCCGTGGGTCGAGCGTGTACTGGGCTTCGTTGGTGGGATTCGCGCTGGCAGTGTTGCTGCTGCCGACGCGCGCGCGCGCCGACATCATCCTGTACGACAAGGACGGCTGGAGCTTCCGCACGACCGGGATGATCGCAGCGCACTACCAGCTCGTGCTGGGGCCCGGCTGCCCGAAGGACCCGACGGACCCGATGGGTATTCGTTTGGTGGCGGACTGCGGTACCGCCACGCACCCGACGGGCGGCGATCCACCGACGAGCCACGGCGTGCTCGTGGGCGGCAAGATCTTTCCGACCGGCGCCCAGGACACGACGGACAACAGCCTCACGCTCTCCCGCATCCGCAGCGGCTTCATCGGCACGCAGATCGGCTTCGGCGCCAAGCGTCAGATCAACGAGGACGTGTACATCGACTCGCTGATGGCCGTGAACCTCAACGACATCAGCAGCAACCGCAACCAGAACACGCAGAAGGAAGTCGACTTCCGCGAAGCCTGGGCCGCGCTCACCACCCCGGGCGGCACGCTCAAGTTCGGCCGCATGTACTCGATCTTCGGCTCGGCTTCCGCGCCGGTAGTGCTGATCGCTTACCAGTACGGCGTGGGTAACCCCTGTCTCGTGAGCGCGAACACGATCTCGTGCTCCTCGGTCGGCGCCGGCCCGCTCTACGCCCAGTTCGACGCGCAGCTCCGCTACATCAGCCCGCGCCTGGCTGGCCTCGAGCTGCAGTTCGCGGTGTCGGACCCCGTCGTGGGCCCGGGCTACACCATCACGCCGCTCCCGCGTTTCGACGGCGAGATCAACTTCGACTACTCGGTGAACCCCGACCTGCGCGTGCGCGTGATCGGCCAGGGCGTGATGTCGAAGGTCGAGCGCGTCGTGCAGATGCCCGCCGTTCCCGCCCGCAAAGAGTCGAAGACGATCTGGGGCGCCATGGGCTCCGCCGTGCTCGATGCCTACGGCTTCTCCGCCGGCGCTGGCGGCTGGACCGGCGAGGGTATCGGCGCACGCACGATCTTCGAGATCGCGGACGGCACGAACCCCCTCGCTTACGACGCTTCGACCGGCAAGCTGCGCAAGGGCCGCGGCCTCTTCGGTAACGTTGGCTACGTCTACAAGGGCACGGGCACCGGCGCAGCGGTCGGCGGCGGCACCTTCAACATGGAGTCCAATCCCGAAGACAAGGTGCCCACCTCCGGCAAGAGCGTGATCTCGCAGTCGCGTGAGCTCCACGTGACGGTGACGCAGAAGTTCGACGCGCTCACGTTCATCGCCGAGTACATGAACTGGAAGAACACCTGGTACTGGGGCGAGGTCCAGATCATCAACTTCATGGGCGTCGGCGCCAACTACGAGTGGTAGGAGAGAGCCCGATGATCCTGTTCCAGCTCTACTTCGAGGTTGCTCCGGACAAGACGGAGGAGTTCGAGAGCACCTTCGCCGAGGTGTTCTTGCCCGCGCTGTCGCGGCAGCAGGGCTTCAAGCACTGCAAGCTCCTGCGCACGTTCGCGCCCGCCGTGAGCGCCGAGATCCAGGCCCATACGGACGAGTTCAACTACCAGGCCAACTTCGTGTTCGAGAGCGAGCAGCTGCGTCGCAACTGGGCCAAGAGCGCGGACCACGACGTGGCCTGGCCTGCCATGGAAAAGCTCTGCAAGAAGGTCGGCTGGCGCGGCTACGACCTCTTGAGTGACTCGCTGGACAGGTAACTCGACCTCAGCCGGTGGGTTTGCGCTGCCCGCCTGCGGACAGCGCCTTCTGCGCAGTGGCGAGAGCCATGAACAAGCTGCGCGGTTGGCTGATCAGACGCTGGAAGCCGAAGTGCTCGTAGAAGGCAACTGCGTCGTCGTCCTTGGCGTCGACGAGCATGGCGAACGCAGCAGCTTCGGAACGAAGACCGCGAGCCGCTGCGTTGATCAGGAGGGCGCTGCCAAGCCCTCGCCCGCGAAAGCGGAGATCAACTGCCAGTCGTCCGACACGAATCGCTGGCAGCGAGGGGTAGCGTGGCAGCTTCTTGGTAACCGTTTCAGGAAGCTCCAAGGTGGGGATGCTCGCCGCGGAGATGGTATAAAAGCCAGCGACGATTCCGGTCTCCACCTCCACTGCGACGAAGCAATTGGTGACGTGGCGACGGATATCCTGCGTCACCTGGCGTTCGAAATACGTATCCAACGCTTGCGATCCGCACGAGAACCCGCTGCGGTCGTGATCAGCCAGCAACTCAACAGTGAAGGGCTGTTTCACGAATCACGAATCAGCTTGCGGTGTCGCTGAACGGCTCGACGGAGCGCCGGCTTGGGTGCGGGCGGCTTCAGAATGGCATGCGCTATTCGGAGTTGGTCCTCGACCGACAGGCGCACGACCTCGGCTTCTTCGATCGTCCGGCAAGCAGCCTGATGGGCAGCTGCGACGACGAAGTCCGTCAACGTGCGACCTTGAATCTCCGCGGCTCGCCTGAGCAGCTTGTGGACATCGGCGGGTAGTCGGGCTTCCAGGCGGGCTGTCGCGGCTCGGCGAGACATGGAGGGTAGTGTACGGCCAGTTGCCGTACGCTGCAATCGTCCTACTCGAGCCCGATTCGGTTCTTTTCAGCCTGCTGAAGCAGGCGCGCGACGAAGCGCTCGACGATCGGCACTTCGGTTCGCCCCGTGCGCGTGAGCAGCTTGACCGGGAGGGAGCCGAGGGCGGCGCGCTCCCGCACGAGGCCGGTCGCCTCTGCGGTTTCGAGCGGAAGCGCCGGGGCGAGCCCGATGCCCACGCCGCCGCTGGCGTAGGCGAGCAGCAGCGAGACGCTCGGCACGTCGATGGTGGAGGCGGGGCGGATCTTCTTTCGCTCGAGGTAGTCGTCGAGGAGCTTGCGGCCGACACTGCCGGGACCGAGCCGGAGCAGCGGCTCCGTGTCGAGCCGCTCGATCAAGCTGCGTTTATCGCGCGGCTTCCGCGGCCCCACCCAGTAGAAGGGCTGATCGAAGAGTTTTCGCGCCTGCAGGCCCGCGCGCTCGCCCGCGAACGAGACGATGGCCATCTCGACCTCACCGCGCTCGAGCAGCTCGATCGCTTCTTCGGAGTGAGCGGTCGAGACTTCGAAGTGCAGCGGCGCACCCTGCGCGGAAAGCTCGCGTAGGACTGGCACGAGGAGCGGCTTGGCCAGGTAGTCGCTGGCGGCCAGACGCAGTGTGGTCACGGCCGAGCCGGTGAGCTCGCCCATCAGTCGAAAGACGGCTTCGGCTTCGTCGAACAGTCTCGTGGCGAGAGGGAGCACGCGCTCCGCGGCGCTCGACGGCACGAGGCCGCGGCCACGGCGCTCGAACAGCGAGACTCCCAGCGACTCCGAGAGATGGCGCAGCTGCTGGCTCACGGCCGACGGCGTCTTGCCGAGCCGCTTTGCAGCGAGCGCGACGGAGCCGGTGCGAGCCACGATCATCGCGTCATAAAGGGCGGGCAGCAGCGCGGGGTCCATGTAGTAAAACTTAACAGATTATAAAGAAAGTTTCATTGGACTAAACTGTTGGGAGCGCGCAAGCTCAGTCGGTCAGTTCGCGAATAGCGGCGACCGCAACCGGAAGAGTGGAGTCAGCACCATGGGAAAGAGCTTGTTTCAGAAGGTCTGGGAGCGACACACGGTGCAGGTGCTCGACAACGGGCAGGCGCAGGTCTTCATCGGACTGCACCTGATCCACGAGGTCACGAGCCCGCAAGCCTTCGGCATGCTGCGCGACCTCGGGTTGTCGGTGCCTCACCCGGAGCGAACCTTCGCCACTGTCGATCACATCGTGCCGACCGACACTCGCCTGCGGCCGTTCCGTGACTCGCTGGCCGAGGGCATGATCGTGGCGCTCGAGCAGTCCTGCAAGGAGTTCGGGATCCGCTTCTTCGACCTGTCCTCCAAGCACCAGGGCATCGTGCACATTATCGGCCCCGAGCTCGGGCTGACCCAGCCTGGCATGACCATCGCCTGCGGCGACTCGCACACGTCCACGCACGGCGCCTTCGGTGCGATCGCCTTCGGCATCGGCACGACGCAGGTGCGCGACGTGCTGGCCACGCAGACGCTGAGCCTGGGCCAGCTCAAGGTGCGGCGCATCGAGGTCAGCGGCAAGCTCGGTCAGGGCGTGTACGCCAAGGACGTCGCGCTGCACATCATCCGCATGCTGGGCGTCAACGGCGGCACCGGCTACGCCTACGAATACGCGGGCTCTGCGATCGAGGCCCTGACCATGGAAGAGCGCATGACGCTCTGCAACATGGCGATCGAGGGCGGCGCGCGTGTCGGTTACGTGAACCCGGACCAGATCACGTTCGACTACCTGAAGGGCCGCGAGTACTCCCCCAAGGGCGCGGCCTGGGACGAGGCGCTGGCCTACTGGAAGTCGATCGCCTCCGACCCCGACGCGACCTACGACGACGTCGTGCGCTTCGACGCCGCCGACATCGCGCCCACCGTGACCTGGGGTATCAACCCCGGGCAGGCCATCAGCATCAAGGAGAACGTGCCGCGCGCCGAAGAGGGCAAGACCGACGCCGAGCGCGCGTCGATCAACGAAGCGCTCGAGTACATGCAGCTCGACGCGGGCCAGCCGATCGAGGGCGTGAAGGTCAACGTCGCGTTCATCGGTAGCTGCACCAACGGGCGCATTTCCGATTTTCGGGAAGTGGCGCGGCTGATCCGGGGCAAGAAGGTGGCGCAGGGTGTGCGCGCTCTGGCCGTGCCGGGCTCGATGGACGTCGCGCGCGCCGCCGAGGCCGAGGGCCTCGATCAGGTGTTCCGCGACGCGGGCTGGGAGTGGCGTGAGCCCGGCTGCTCGATGTGCCTGGCCATGAACCCGGACAAGCTGATCGGGCGAGAGCTCTGCGCCTCGTCGTCGAACCGCAATTTCAAGGGCCGCCAGGGCAGCCCGACCGGCAGAACGGTGCTGATGAGCCCGGCCATGGTGGCCGCGGCCGCCATCCGCGGCGCGATCGCCGACGCGCGTGAAGTCTTCAACGGCTGAAGGAGCGAGCACCCATGGCACTAGCGAAAATCGTCAAGGTCTCAGGCAGCGCCGTTCCCGTGCTCGGGGACGACATCGACACCGATCGCATCATCCCCGCGCGCTTCATGAAGTGCGTGACGTTCGATGGTCTCGGCGAGCACATGTTCCACGACGTGCGTTTCGGCGAAGACGGCTCGAAGAAGGCGCACCCGCTCAACGAGGCGCGTTACGCCGGAGCAACGATCTTGCTCTCGAACTCGAACTTCGGTTGCGGCTCTTCGCGCGAGCACGCGCCGCAAGCCATCGCCAAGTCGGGATTCAAGGCCGTCATCGCCGAGAGCTTTGCCGAGATCTTCTTCGGCAACTCCACCACGCTGGGGATGCCTTGTGTATCGGTCACGCGCGAAGCCATCGCAGCGCTTGCAGCGCGCGCTGACAAGGATCCCAAGACGACCTTCACCATCGATCTCGAGTCCCAGACGGTGACTGGAGGCGATCTTTCGTTCCCCTTCACGATCAAGCCCGGCGCCCGCGAGGCGCTGATCAGTGGCAAGTGGGATCCGATCGGTCAGCTGATCGACGGCGCCGAAAAGGTCAAAGCCGTCGCCGCGCAGCTGCCCTACCTGCGCTTCTGAACTTCCCCCGGGCCCCCTCTTTGCGAAGGGGGCCCCACGGGTCCACACGACGCGGACGCCCGGCCTAGCGCCGAGTGACGGCGGTCTGCGCCGACTGATGCCTGGTCTTTGCCGAGTGACGCGGCGACCCTCTTTCCACGTTGGGATCGCGGTTACCCAGGTCTCATGATTGATCGGAAGTCCTGGCGGCGCGGCTGCCCCCACTCGCGGTGCTCGGCTGCGCCTGCGCGCCGCGGTCTCCCCCAAGCGCTCGCGGACTCGCGCGGGGGAGACGCTCGAGCCCGCGCGGCGTACTGAAAATCTGGTGGGCCGCACGAAGCCGTTTGGGGTGCTCTTTGGTTCGGCGGAAAGGAGACAGGGGACGGCTTGTCAGGTTCGGACGCACGAATCTGACGGCGAAGTAACGGCTCAACCAGCGGATGCGGCCCAACGTCAGCCTATCGGTTTTGCCTGTCCCGGGTTTCCCCGCCAGAAACGAGGTTGCCCCGTACGGGTCCGCGGAAATCCTCGTCGAAGAAGAGTTCGCGCCACCGACAGGGCGAGCCCTCTAGTCTTGGCAGCGAGAAAGGGGACCCCCGGCAGCGCACTCACGGCGATGAGAGAACCAGCAAGATGCGTGCGACTTCTGTGGGATCCTGAGACCCAGGTAACGGCGCTCAAGTTGGTCCGATTTTTCGATTTCGCATCGTGCTCGGTCGCTGCACGAGCGCCTTCCCGCTCAGAACTCAAGCGATGATCAGTAGCGACATCGCGGAGTTAGGCAGTGTTATCTGGGTAACTCCGTTTCTGAGATGAAAAGGGTGTCCCCGGGTGCGGCCGGGACAGGGCGTCCATGGCATGCGGCGGGGCCGTGCGAGGTGGCGAGTGGCTCAGCTGCCTTCGAAGCTGATCTTCTCGCCGGCGACGCGCCAGACGCCGCGGCGAGTGCCGACGAAGAGCGGGCTTTGATGGAGCAGGCTGAGAAAGACGTGGGTCTCGGCGGGGGCGTCGCTGACGACGTGTGTGACCCAGGCGCCGCTGCTGCTGCCTTCGGGGCGGCGGGAGGCGGGCACTGACAGACAGCTGCGCGAGAGTGACTGATGGCCGAGCACGGAGGTTCCGTCTTCGGAGATCAGGAAGCGCTGGTGGCCGCCGACCATCCATTCTCCGCGCGCAGCGTTGCTGGCCAGGAGGTAAACGAGGAAGCCGCTCTGGCCAATCATCGACGCGGGCAGGACGATGGCGTCGTAGCGGCTGGAGCACGCCTGGAAGCGCTGGGCGGTGGCGGTGGTGCGTGCGCGCGCCATGCGTTCGCCTTCGGCGTCGAGGGGGCGAGGGGGGTCGACCCTGTCGAGCGAAACGCCGCCGCCGAAGGCACCGACTCCGGCCTCCCACAACAAGCTCAGGCGCTGTTCGGCGGGCTCGGTCGGCTCGCCGCCGAAGTACTGGACGCGCCAGCGCGACCCTTCACGGCGAGAGATGAAACCCCGGATGCGCGGATCGGGCTCGCCGCCGAGGCTTTCGAGCAAGGCGTCGCTGGCGCGCGACGACGCCAGGTCCTGTTCGAAGATCGCGCGCCCGAGCTGCTCGGCCTGGTGAACCTGTGCTTCCAGATCGGAGGGGAGCTCGGGTCGAGCGCCGAGCGCCACGGAACCCGGGGTACTGGCAGGTGCGCTCGGCCCGGCGCACGCCATGGCGCAAGCTGCGAGTGAGCAGAGGACGAATGGGCCCGGGAACCGCCTCATCCGGGCAAGATAACACGCCCTAGTTCGTGTATTTGACGCCGCAGCCGTAGGCCTCGGTTTCCGGGGCGGCGACGGCGCGCCCGGCGGCCAGGTCCGCGAGCGCCATGTCGACGTAATTCACCAGCTTTCCGCCCTGGGGCGACTCGCGCTCACCGTCCGGAGAGTTGTCGATCGCGCCGCGGTAGACCAGCGTGCCCTGCGGGTCGATCACGACCATGGTCGGCGTGCGCTTGGCGCCGTACGACTTGCCGACCGCGCCCGACTCATCGAGCAAGACGGGGTGGCTGAGGCCGAACGCCTTCGCGCCTTCGCGATTCGTCTCGACGCCGTGGCCTTGCTTGCCGGCAGCGCCGGAGTTGATCGCCAACCAGACGACGCCGTTCTTCGCGTGGCGCGCCGCGGTGTCGATCAGCGAGCCCACGGTGTGGCTCTTCTTGACGAAGGGGCACTCGGGATTGAACCACTCGAGCACGACGGTCTTGCCCTTGAAGCTCGAGAGCTTGACGGTCTTGCCGTCGAGGTCGGTCAGCTCGAAGTCGGGCGCAGGGCTGCCCAGCTTGGCGGCGAGCACGGGCGCTGAAGCAGGCGCAGCCGACGCCGCCTGCTTGGCCTCGGCGGCGGCCGCCGCCGGTTCACGCTCGGCCGGCGGCTTCTTCTCGCAAGCGACGGCGAGCAGCACTGATAGACAGGCGAGCGCGATGCTTCGGTGGTGCATGGCGGGTAACCTAGAGCCGGTTTCGGCGCTCGGCTACCCGCAAAGATCAGGGGGGATAACTCGCGATCTCGCTGGTATCGCCCGTGGCGGGGTCGACGCTCGTGAAGAGGTATTGGTGACCCAGGCTCAGGTCGTAGCCGTACATGATGTAGTAGAGGAGGTTTCCCGCCTCGCGAATTTGCACGTGCGTCGTGTACCAGCTGTTGGTCAGCGCCGGAGAGAGCGAGACCGTGTCTTCGAGCACGCCGGCCGGCGTGAATTGCGCCATCGACGTCGCCCAGCTCGAGTCCGTCAGGTAGAGCTTGTCCGTGCCGGAGAAGTACGAACCTGCGGTCGGGTAGAAGCTCAGATTGCCGAGCTCCGACCAGGTGCCGGCGGGGTCGTAGCTGTAGAGCACGCCGTTGTTCTGTGAGGCCACGAGGATCTGCTCGGTGCTCGTATCCCACGCCAGCGCCGACGCGCCGTTGAGCGGATTGGTCGTGTCCGGAGTGGGCAGCGTGATGCCCTCGAGCGCGGCGTCACCGCAGTCGGCGAACAGACCGAGACCGTTATACGTCAGGTAGTAGACCTGGCCGCTGATGGGATCGTGAATGACCTGCTCGGGGCTGACCCCCAGCGTGGCGATGTCGACGCTGGCGCCGGTCGCGGTGTCGAAGGTGGCCAGATAGCTCGTGAACGAGAAGTAGTCGGTGTAGGCCCGGCGCAGCGCCACGACGTCCGTCGCGCCGTCGTGCACGAACGGGGCGCAGCACTCGGCGTAGTCGCTGCAGACGCCGTCGCCGTCGCAGGCGTCACCCGGTGCGGAGGCCTCGTACATGGGATTGCCTTCCACGCACGATTCGACGACGCACGGCTCGTCCGCGGGGACGTCCTCGTCGTCGTCCTCCGTGGTCATGCTGCCGGTGCCGCTGCAGATCGGCCGCTTGCAGTCGCCCACCGTGTCGGCAGCGTCGGGGATGGTGCCCTTGGGAGCGACCTCTTCTTCGCATTCCCCGCTGTTGCACACGGCGATGTAGCAATTGCGGACCTCGAAGCCAGCGCAGTCATCGTCGTTGGCGCAGCCGACGCAGTCTCCCGCGGCGTTGCAAACGTTGCCGCCCGACGTACACGCCGTGCCGGCGGGCGCGGGCTCGTGCACTGGTTCGCCGTCCTCGCAGAGATCGGTGGTGCAGTCCTGGCCGTCGTCCGGGCCAGGGCCGTTGCCTGGCTCGTGCGCACACTGGCCCTGATTGAAACAGTCGTCGGGGTTGTCGCAGGGCACGCACACGTCGTCGGTGCAGGGATCGTCGTCGTCGCACTGAGACGCGGCGTTGGCCTCGACGCACAGCACGATGCAGGTGCCTTGCTGGCAGATGCCGCTGCCCGAGCCGACCTCGCACGAGGATCCGTCTTCGGAAACCAAGTTCGTCGGCATGCCGTTCTCGCACCGGTCGTCGGTGCAGGGATCCTCGTCGTCCATCACGTCGGAGTTGTCGTTGGTGAACGTCGGTTGGCCGTTACGGCAGGTCGCGCGCCGGCAGTCGCCATCTTTCTCGTTCGCGGCGGCGCCGTCCGGGCCTATCTCGAAGGCGCAGACGTTGTTGATCCCGCACCTGCCGATGGTGCAGGGGTTCTCCGCGATGCAGTCGGCGTTGCTCGTACACGTGATGACCGCGTCGTCGTCGTCGTCGTCGCTACCGCCACAAGCAGCCGCGAGCGACAGCAGACAAACGGTCAGGACTCCGCCCGAAAGAGAAGGAAGCCTCATATTGGTTATTGTCTCATACGCGCTGCGAACTCGTGTGCTTCCGGCCCGTTAATGGGTAGGAGCGATGAGCACAGTGGAGCCGCGAGTCACCCTCTCTGGGGAGGGGCTTCGGGATGACCATTGCGGCCGAATTGGGGGGAGGAGCCCCCGTGTCGGCGTCTTCGTGAAAACGAGTTCGATTTTGTGCGGACCCGAGTGATCACTTCGCTCCTCAGCCGCCTACGATAAGGCGGTAATGCCTTCTGGATCGTCGACAGCACGCGACGCGGCCCCGGGCAGCGGGCTCGGGTCGGCCGATGACGAGCAGCGGGCGCTCGATCTCACGGCGCGCGCCTCCGCGGGCGACCTTCCGGCCACCCAGGAGTTCCTCGGTATGGTTTCGCCGCTGGTGCTCCGTGTAGTCACTGGTGTGCTCGGCGGCTCGCACGCCGATCTCGACGATGTGGTGCAGCAATCGCTGATCGCGATCCTGCGCGCCCTACCGGCGTTCCGCGGCGACTGTCACCCGGTTGGGTATGCGTCGCGCATCGCCTTCAGAACGGCGCTGCGCACTCGACGCCGTACCCGGCTCGACGTGACTCGACGCCAGCTGCTCGCTCGCCTGCGGACAGAGGAGCATGGAGCAGCGCCGAGCCAGGAGGCCGCCGAGGAGCGCCGGCGCAAGCTCCTGCGCGAGCTGCTCGAGGACCTACCCGAGGAGCAAGCCGAGACGCTCGCGCTGCGAGTCGTGCTCGGTTGGTCGCTCGACGAGATTGCGCGCGCGACGAATGCTCCCGTCAACACGGTGCGCAGCCGGGTACGGCTGGCCAAGGAGGCTCTGCGCCGGCGTATCGAGTCGACGCCCGAGCTCGCCGTGCAGCTCAGGGGGGAGCCATGAGCGTCGTCAGCATTCATCCGGAAGATCTGCTCGACAAGATCGCGTGCGGCGAGCTCACCTCCGCGGAGCGTGAGCTCCTGGAGACTCATCTGTCGAGCTGCGACGTGTGCCGCTTCGAGCTCGCGGTGAGCGTCGATTTTCAGAACGAGCTCTGCGCGCTCACGGCGGCGAAAGCGCCGGCAGGACTGCCGCTCGGTGCGCTCCAGCTCGGGCCGGAGCGACCTCAGGTCGAACGGCGGCGTTCGCGCCGGGTGATCTGGGCGATCGCGGCCGCGATGCTGATCGCCTCGACCGGGGCCGTCGCGTCGGTGACTCGCGTCGGCCAATCGCTGGTCGGCTTGCTGCGAGGTGGCGACGAGCTCGCTGCCACGAGCCACGCGCCCGCCAGGCCGCCGGCGCCTCGTTCGACCGCGATCGAAGCAGCCGCGCCTGTGCCCGCACCCAGCGCCGTGGCGACTCCGGCGCTCGAGGCCGGGCCGCAGGCGAGCGCGACGCCGTCGCCCCGCCGAGCTCCCACGCCAGCGCGGCCGAGCGTCGGGCAGAGCGACGAACAGGACAGCGCGGACAGCGCGGAGTCTCTCTTTGCGGCCGCCAATCAGGCGCGCCGGCGCGGGGACCTGACGCAGGCTACGGCGCTCTACCGCGACCTGCAGAAGACCTTCCCGCGCTCACAGGAGGCGGAGCTCTCGCAGGTCACGCTGTCGATGCTGCTGCTCGATCGCGGCGACGCCGCCGCTGCGCTGACGGGGTTCGACAGGTACCTGGCCCGCTCGCGCCGCCCGCTCGAGGCCGAGGCGCTGGTAGGTCGAGCGCGGGCGCTGGGTGCGCTCGGCTCGCGCTCCGCCGAAGAGGGCGCCTGGCGCGAGGTTCAACGCAAGTATCCGGGCTCGGTCTATGCGAGGCAGGCCACGGACAGGCTCTCGGCGCTGGGTCAGCCTTGATCACGTGGCGGATTGCGCTGTGTAGCGTGCTCGCTACCGTCGCCGTGACTCGACCGGTTGCGGCGGCCCCCGCGGCTTCCGAGCGCGCTGCACAACCGGTGCAGGTCGTGATCATCGAGGTCACCGGGGAACGCTCGGCCGTCTCGCGTACGCGCACGGTGGCGAGCGAGCTCCTGACCAGGCTCGGCGTCGCCTCGATCGT
>DATLIL010001300.1:0-3594 GCA_035539475.1 Polyangiaceae bacterium | reverse complement strand
CCGCACTTGCCGTCTTGGAGCTCGCTCCAGTCGAGACAACCGGCGAGCAGCAGGGCCACGCCGGCACCACGCCAGGGGCAAACTCGCCGATGCAGCACGAAACCTACGGTAGGCGCGGACGCCCGCGTCGGTCAACGCGCGAGCGCTATTTCAGCGGCAGAAAGATGTCGAGGACGGCTTCCTGCTCCGGTACGTCCGGAAAGAAGCGGAGGCGCTGGAGGTAGAGCGGGAAATCGCGGAGCTCTTCTCCGCTCGCAGGCAGCCACTTCGCGTACAGATGCATGAAGGCCTCGCCCAGGTTGTCGTCGGAGCCGACATGTCGCAGCACGGCGCAACGCCCGGCCGGGATGGTCCGCTCGAACACGCCGAACGAGTTCTCCTCGACGTCGCGCTGGATCTGGGCGCACAGGTCGAGCCGGAACTCCTCCGGCGGGGTGTGGACCGGATTGTTGTAGAGCAAGTTGAAAGTCGCGCTCACCTTCGGGCCCGCGTTGTTCTGCCTGCGCCACTCGATGAACTTCCGGATCGAGTCGCCCAGGAACTTGGGGTCGCCGCGGTGCTCGAGCACGGCGACGCGCGTCTGCGGGAAGTCGACGATCTTGACGTCATCGGGGCTGAAGTCGGGTTTCATGTGCATGGCTCGGACCTCGTTCAGGCGTTGGTAGGTGGCATGCCAGAGCTCCCACTGCGGCTGTTCTCTGAACTCCGACGGGGTCTGCCCGATCGCTTTCTTGAAGGCGCGTGAAAACGCTTCGTGGCTCTCGTACCCACTGGCCAGGGCAATGTCGATGATCCGCTCGTGATCACGGAAGGCCAGCTGGTACGAGGCGCGCCTCAAGCGAACGAGCTGAATGTACTTGAAGACGTTCAGTCCGAAGAGCTCGGCGAACTGCCGGTGGAAGTGATACTTCGAGAAAGCCGCGACGTTGCTCAGCGCCTCGACCGTCAGTGGCTCCTCCAGGTGCGTGTCGATGTGATCGAGCACCTTGCGGAACCTCCGGTAGTAGGCGAGAGCAACGTCGTCGTTCAGAGGGTATCTCCTCGGCGAAGCGAAAAGTACCGCGCCGGGCGAGCCCGAAGCCTGACAGAAGTTGCTGAAGTCGCCCCGGGACCCCGTTGCCTACGACGCGGAAGCCCTGCAGAGTGCGGCGCTCCGCGATGATATCGCCCGTCTGGCTCCGGCTCGGCGTCACCGCGTTCTTCGCGCTGGCCGGCTGCCGTCGCGAGACCCCGCGGCCGCACGAAGTGGAGCCGCGCACGCCCGCGCCCGCCGCGACGCGCTCGGGAGCGCCCAGCACGCCCGTCCCCAGCGCAGCGGCCAACGGTGACACGAGCGCCTACCTCGTCGTTCGGGCCTGGAACGACGCGCTCGACCATCACGATCTGGAGAGGCTCGGCACGCTCTACCGCGATCCAGTGCTCTTCTACGGCCGCAAACAGTCGAAGGCCGCCCTGGTCGCCGCCAAGCGCTCCGCCTTCGCCAGACATCCGGCGTTCCACCAGGAGATCGTCGGTGAGATTTCGCTCGAACACGTCGCAGGCGGCAGCGTGAGCGCCAGCTTCGTCAAGCGTTCGGGCGCTGGAGAGAAGCGCAGCGACGTTTCCGCCAGGCTTCTGCTCTCCCCCGACCGTGGCGGCTTCCTCGTCGTCGAGGAGACAGACGCACCGACCTCGCGCGACAAGAACGCGATCCCGGAGGGCTGCGCAGACAAGGCCGCCGAGGTGATGCAGGAGCTGCCCGAGGTGAAGCGCGCGCTGGCCAGCGCCATGGCAGAGGCCGACCGCAGCAACGGCTTCACTCGCTTCGGCGGCATCGGGCCGAACGACGACGGCAAAGGCGGCTTCCGCGCCGCCACCGGGATCCACACTGACGAGCGCTTCGACGCGCGCGTGGAGTATGCCGTCGATCGCAAGGGCCACTTGACCGTGACCGTGGCTGGCAGCGAGGTGAAGATCCCGCGCACAGCGCTGGAGTCAGTGGCCCGGGCCTGCAAGCACTAACGGAGCGCGGAGTGCAGCCGTGTGCGCGCCATGCGCCCGAAGGTTTCGGCGAGCTCCGGACAGTGGCGTTGAGGCAGCTTCACTCCATCCGGCAACTGCCGCGGACCGCCCCGGCACACGTCGTCGAAGACGATCAGCTCGAGGTGGCCCTCGCCGTCGATCAGGTGGGCAACGTTGAAGAGCCTGCCGTCGCGCTCGTCGACGAACGGCCAGGCGACCTCGGGCAGGTCCTCCGAACTGCCGGCAGGCTTTCGCTGCCAGGCAACACGTCCGGTCGCTGCGTCCCACGCCACGATACTCGCATCGAGGGCTCGACCAACGGCGGCGACGCCGAGGATCAAGCGCTCGTCGTGGCTGAAGCCCCAGACTCCACCGCCCTGTGGCATCTCGAGCCGGGTGAGTCGTTCACGGCGGGTCATGTCCCAAACACCGTCGAGGCCGATCATGCGGGACCTGTCGGCGGAGAAGATTGGCTGAAGAGCTCCTTCGCACTCGCTTCGATGCGATTTCACGCCCGTCTGTTGGTTCCAGAACGTGAGGAGGTCGCCTTCGATGAACACCAGCGCGTCCTTCTCCCACGACCACTGGTACCCGCAGGCGAATCCGGAACTCCGCCAGGTTGCAAGCGTGTCGCCGGTACGCACGTCGAACACCGTGTAGCCGTCGCTCGACATGCCGAGATTCCAGTCGCCGTGCTCTGGGCGCATGAGCTCGCCAGGGGCGGCGAACCACAATGCGATGCCCCGGCGCTGCCAGCGCCGGGCAAAAGGCTCGAGTGCGTAAGCAGTCGTCACTTCGTCGGCCAGATTTTCGGCGTCCTCGTCCACGAGCAGCAGGTCAGCGCGAAAACCCAATGACTTGCCACCGAGGGTGACAATTGGGAAATCCGAATCAGCAGCGTAAAGGTGCACGTTGTGTCGCAGCGAACGCGCGAAGAACTTGCCGTCCGGACTGACGTCTCGCTGTTCGCGTGGCTCGTCGCGGAACTTGCCAGTCAAGGCGTCGTACACCTCCGTATCCGTGAACACCCGTGTGCCGTCGGCGCTGAACTCGGTGGTCACGGGCAGGTTGGGATCCGGCCCACGGATGACGACGCCGAGCCGCTCACCGATCAAGACCGGCGGCCTCCCGACGAGCTCGATGAGCACGCGCCGTGTTGCCGGAGCGAACTCGAAGTCCGCGCGGGAGCAGCTCTCGACGGGCTTCGAGCCGGGATAATCCGCGAGCAGCGAGCCGTCTCGGGTCCAAAGCGCCACCGAGCCGGCGCTGCTGATCGCGCCGAGCAGCGAGGCGTCATCGGACCGGGCGGCGCAGACCACACTTTCGTGCCGCGGCATGGTGACGACCGCGACGTTCGTCGCCGTCCTCAGATCCATCGTGCCGAGCAGTGGTCCGTACGACCATAGTGCCGCCTGTTGGGTGCGCTCCAGGAACCTGGCCAGACCGGCGACGGCGGGACGCCAGGGCGGAACGGCCGTCGGCACTGGCAATACCGTGCTCACGCCGGGGCGACATTCGCCGACGTGCCGGTAGGGTCTGTGCGGCGCGAAGGCCGTGAAGCTCATCCCGTCACAGCCGCAATAGGTCGTCGCC
>DATLIL010001299.1:0-22233 GCA_035539475.1 Polyangiaceae bacterium | reverse complement strand
GGCTGCCGCCGCGCCGGCTTCGGCGATGGGGATCGCGCAAGGCGCCATCTTTTCGCTGCCTTCCGCGTCATACGCGGCAGCAAAAATCTCACTTCGCCGGGCATCCAGCACCGGAACGCGCACGCGGGGCTCGCTCGCCGGCGCGGCGGCAGCCATCGCGCGAAGCGATGAAACACCGACGATCGGCAGGTCGAGGCCGAGCGCGAGCCCTTCGCCGAGCGCGATGCCGACGCGAAGCCCAGTGAACGATCCGGGGCCGATCCCGACCGCTATCCGATCGAGTGAGCGCCGATCGAAGCCTGCGGACGAGAGCGCGCGCTCCACGAGCGGCAGGATCTGTTCGGCGTGCGCATTGGGCTGCTCGTGCTCGAGCTCCAGAACGAGCTCGGTGTTTTCGAGTAGCGCGACCGAGCCGCGGGGACCGCTGGTTTCAATGGCAAGGACGCGCACGCGCGGGCCGAGTAGCATTGGTGTTATGCTCGGGCAAGTGCCCGCGATCCTGCCCCGCTTCGATTTTCGCGTGGAGTTCGCCGTCGCGAGCGACGTCGGCTCGAGGCGCAAGCACTACGAGGATGCCTACCTCGTGGCTCCGGAGCTCGCGGTCTTCGCCGTGGCCGACGGTATGGGCGGGCACCAGGCCGGCGAGGTCGCGGCTCGCATGGCGATCGAGGAGGTCCGGCGCTCGCTCAGCGGGCGGCAGGCCCAGCGCGTGATGGAGTCCTACGTCTCCAAGGCGGACCTGCCCTCCCGGCGAGACGTCTTCGCCTGCTTGCGGCGCGCGTTCGAGCTCGCCAACGAGCGGGTTCGCGAGGACGCCGACAAGAACCCCGAGCACGAGGGCATGGGCACGACGCTCGACGTCGTCTGGCTCGCGCGCGACACCGCCTTCGTCGCGCACGCCGGCGACGGCCGTGTCTACCTGGCGCGCAGCCGGGCCATGCTGCAGCTGACGCAAGACCACAACTCGCTGGCCAGCGCGCGCCTGAGCTCGACGAGCGTCGCCTCCTACCGTTCTGGCGTCACCAACGCCATCGGTCTCGGTGACCGCATCAGCGTCGATACTCTGTTCGTCGACATCACGCGCGGGGACCGCTTGCTCGTTTGCAGCGACGGCATCCACGGCCAGGTCGGCAGTGAAGCGGAGCTCTCCGACCTGGTGCGTACCGGCGGGCCGCTCGACGGCGCTCAGTCGCTGGTCGCTCGCGCCGCCGAGTTCGGCCGCGATAACGCCACCGCCGTCGTGCTCGACATCGGCGAGCGCTTCGTTCGGCGGAACGACCGCGATCGGGGGCTCGGCGCTTCCGACCTCGAGCGGGCTCGGCAGAGTCCCTTGCTCATCGATCTGCCGGAGTCCTTTGCCCTGTCGGCGCTCTCGGCCGCGGTCGAGGTCGAAATAGCTCAGGGTGAGACAGTCCCGCGTGTCCTGGCCAACGATCTCGTCTCTTACATCGTGCTCGACGGCGTGATCCGCTATCCGGGCCTCGGTCGCAGCGTCGGCGCCGGCGCACTGATTTTCCCGGAATCACTGGTGGGGGTGGCTAGCCAGGGCGAGCAGCCGCTGGCCGAGCAGACCACGCGTCTGCTTCGGGTCCGCGCCGACGACTTCAGCGAAATCTGCGGCGACTCCCGCCTGGCCGCGGAGCTCTACCGCCGCCTCGCCACGCACATCGCCCGCCTCGCCCAGCGCCCCGAGCGGAAGTCTCAGCCCTGAACGCACGATCGGTGCGGCGCGGTACTTTTCGGGGTTGCATTCCTTCCCAAAAGGGATAGTTTGCGCGGGCCTTCGCTACCGGCTTCGGCCGGACGTGAAGGTGGTTCGGGGCGTAGCGCAGCCTGGTTAGCGCACTAGACTGGGGGTCTAGGGGTCGGAGGTTCGAATCCTCTCGCCCCGACCATTTCACCCTCGGCCTACCCGCCCAACTCTTGGTCGGGTGGCCCAGGGTGCGGTCGGCCCGCCGCCAGCGTCACTCGGTCACTTCTCGCCGGACTGTTTCAGGTCCTTCAGCTTGGTGATGAAGGTGCGCAGCGGCATGCCGATCAGGCGCGCGGCGTGAGTCTGGTTGCCTCCGGTGGCGGCGAGCGCTTCGCTGATGCGGCGTGCCGTGAGCGCCGCGATCTCGTCGTGCAGCGACTGGCCTGGCGGCTGTGCCGGCTCTTGCTTCTGGCGCAGCAGGAGCTTCGTCTTGCCGCTGGCTGCCGCGTATTCGGTCGTCTCGTCGTTGTAGGCGGGTTCTTCGTAGCCCGAGTCGGCGCGGCCCAGCAGGTGGTCGCGTTCGACGACGTCTCCGGCCACGGTGGCGGCGACGTACTCCATCGTGTTGCGGAGCTGGCGCACGTTGCCTGGCCAGGAACACCAGATCAGGCGCTCCAGGGCCGTCGGATCGATGCTCATGCGCGCGCGTCCGACCGCGTCACAGGCGCGATTCAGGAACATCTGCGCGAGCTGTGGGATCTCCTTGCGGCGCTCGCGCAACGGCGGGAGCTCGATCACTGCGGCGCTGAGCCGGAAGTAGAGATCCTGCCTGAAGTTGCCGAGCTTCACCTCGTTGCCGAGGTCACGGTTGGTCGCGGCCACGATGCGGATGTCGACCTCGCGCTCCTGCACGCCGCCGATGCGCGTGAGCTTCTTGGTCTCCAGCACGCGCAGGAGCTTGGCCTGCGCCGTGGCCGAGAGCTCGCCGACCTCGTCGAGCAGCACGGTTCCACCCGAGGCGATCTCGAGCAAGCCCGGCTTGGTTTGAGCGGCGCCGGAGAAGGCTCCGCGCTCGTGCCCGAACAGCTCGCTCTCCAGCAGGTTCTCCTGAAAGGCGGCGCAGTTGAGCGTGACGAAGCGGTTGTCGCTACGCGGCGACCACTCGTGCAGGGCCTGAGCGGCCACTTCCTTGCCGGAGCCGGTCTCCCCGGTGATGAGCACGGCAAGGTCGGCCTTGGCCAGGCGATCGATCAGCGCGAACAGCCGGCGCATCGTCAGGTCGCTGGCGACGAGCTCCTGATTGCCGATGCGGATCGGGCCCGAGTCCGGCGCGCGCTCGCTGGGCCGGTCGGCGGAGGCGCGGGCCACGAGCGCCTCGAGCTTGAAGCCGTCAGCCGGGCTGGTGGCGAAGCCGATGCGCGCGACGGGCGCGAGCTTCGACAGCGCCGCGCGGATGCGATCGAGCGCGAAGGGCGCGCGCTTCGAGTCCGTCTCGTTGAGCAGCAGGATCAGCTGGCGCTCGCCGTCCCAACCCACCAGATCGATCAGCCGTAGCTGCCCGCCGAGAGCGCGCGCGAGGTGCAGGCGATCCACTCCGCTGGTCTCGAACTCGGCGACCAGGATCGCCATCGGGCGCCCGTACAGGAGCAGCCGCTCGAGCTCCTCCTCCGCGCGTTCCTTGAAGCGCTTCAGATCGAGGATGGGGCGGTCGGTGTCGGTCTTGCCCGCCTCGCGATACGTGATCTCGACGTTGCAGACCGAGACGACGTCACCAGAAACGAGCGCCTGCGTGTCGGTGATGAGCTTGCCGTTGACGCGGGTGCCGTTGTGGCTCTTGAGGTCCGTCACCGCCGCCTCGCCGCGGATGCTGTTGATGCGCATGTGAACGCGCGAAACGGCGGGGTTGCCCACGACGATGTGGCACGATTCGGAGCGCCCGATCAGGACTTCGCCGGTCCAGGGCAGAGCGAAGGTCTGTCGTGTGCCGTTGAGCTCGAGGGTCAGATAGGGCGCTCCGGCCACCTCCTCGCGCAGGTGGGACCCTGTGGGTACCGGGCGCGACGACACCGGGCGCGACGCCGGCGGTTCGGAAAAGGGCGGGTCGGTGCTCTGGTAGTCCATCGCCGCCGCCACCAGCGAGGAGACGTCCGAGATGATCTCGGTCGGAACATCGTCGCCGGAGAGCGAGTACATCGAGCTTGCGGGGCCGACGGTCTCGCGGCTCGGTACTGGATGCGATTCGGGAACGCGCTCGTCGCGAGCTGCACCCGGGGGTGGTGAGGACGGTGTGTGACGTTGTGAGAACATGGCGGAGCGAATCACGCGGAACTAACAAGCACGAAGTGTTCCCGCCTCTGTGCTGGCCGCGCCGTGCACGAACGCGCTGCAAGTATCGAGAAATCGTGGTGAGCCGACGCCAGGGCGCCGTGAGCAAGCGCGGATAGGCGAGCATCACCAGCGCGAATCACTCCGTCGTCGGACGCGATCGTGCAGCTTCTGCACGCACGAATGGGCATGATTTCCGCGGTCAGCGCGAGCGAGTCACTCGCTAGGGCAGTGACGGTTCGAGGCGTGCAACTTTGGCGTGCCCCGATCCCGCTCGCGTTGCCGCGTTTGGCGGCGCTGAGCATCGCCCGCGGCATCATCGCGCGAACTCTGCATCCTCGAACGCGCGCTGCACCGAACACGGCAGCCGGATCGAAGCCAACCCGCTTTGCTGGCGGGGGGCACGCTCGTGCCGGTGGTGTGGGGGCGCTCGATTACTTGCCGACTCTGGCGCGCGCCGGCTGCTCGGCAGGCGCATTGTCCCGCGGCGAGCCTGCCGACATCAGCATCCAGGTGACCAGCGTGGCGATCGCGGCACCGCAGATCAGCGTGGTGATGGGGGAGATGTTGTCTAGCCTGGAAGCAACGGTGCGGTACAGCTTGCTACTCGTCGTACGGCTCGGCGCTCGCGGGGCGGGCGCTCGCTGGGCCTGTGCAGGCGGCGCAAGGCGCAGCGACTCGTCGCGCTGCTCGATCAAGAGCTTCTGAACGCGCTGGCGCATGCGTGCGCATTCGGCGCCGAAGTGCTTCGACATGAAGAGCGCCGCGCGCTTGGCCGCCACGGTGGCGCTGCGCTCGCTGAGGAACTCCTCGAGCTCGTGGCGCAGCTCCGCCGCCGTCTGGTAGCGCTCGTTGCGGTCGTAGGCGAGCGCCTTCATGCAAATGCGCACGAGCTCGGGCGGGCAGCCCGGCGCCACGTCGGTGGGCAACTGGATTTGCCCCTTGGCGATGCGGCGCATGACCTCCGGCTCGGACAGCCCGCGCCAGAGGCGTTGCCGGGTGACGGCCTCCCACAGCATCACGCCGACGGCGAACACGTCGACGCGTCGATCCAGAGTCTCGCCCCGGATCTGCTCGGGCGACATGTAGCGGACCTTGCCCTTGACGATGCCGGTGCGCGTATGACCGGCCAGACCATTGGCCTTGGCGATGCCGAAGTCCAGCACCTTCACCTGACCGTCGTAGGTCACGAACACGTTTTGCGGCGAGATGTCGCGGTGCACGAGGTTGAGCGCGGAGCCGTCGTAGTCCTTGAGCTCGTGCGCGTAGTCCAGACCGGCGAGCACTTCGCACAGCATCCACAGGTGAAGCTCCAGCGGCAGCTCCGCCAGTGCAAAGCGCAGAATCGCCGACAGCGGCTGGCCCTCCAGGTACTCCATGACCAGCGTCGGCAGACCGTTGTCCGCGAAGACGTCGTTGACCTGGATCACGTTCGGGTGATTCAGCCTCGACGAGAGCTTGGCTTCGGCCACGAACATACGCACGAAGTCCGCCTCGCCAGCCAGCGACGGGAGCAGGCTCTTGAGCACCAGGAGCTTCTTGAACCGGCCGCGGGTGACGGCCAGGGTCACCTTCGCGCTGCCGCCTTCACCGAGCGGCAGCAGCGCCTTGAAACGGTTGTTCATGAACAGCGCACCGGCGTCGGTGTGTTTGCCGGTCGAGACGGGGCTGTTCTCCCACTTGCCGACCTCGAGACCGAGCGTGTCGCAGATGCGGGCCACGAGGCTGTCGCAGCCGTTCCCGCCGAACTGACTCAGGTCGCGCGCCAGCTCCGCCACGCTCTGGTAGCGGTTCAGCCGCTCGCGCTCGAGACAGCGCTGGATCACGAGCTCGAGGCCGCTCGGCAGATCGGGGCGCAAGCTGCGCAGGCTGACCTTGGGCGAACGCGCGATCTCGATGGCGATCTCCTTGACGTCCTCGCCCTCGAAGGGGAGCGCGCCCGTCAAGAGCTCGAACAACGTGACGCCGAGCGACCAGACGTCCGAGCGTTCGTCGACGTCCTTCGAGGCGACGAGCTGCTCCGGAGGCATGTAGTAGGGCGAGCCCATCACCACGTGCGTGAGCGTCACGACGTCGGAGACGTTGTTGCGCTCGGCCGGCGTCTTGGAGATGCCGAAATCGAGCACCTTGACGATCTCGCGGTCGCCTTCCAGGCGCTGCAGGAACAGGTTCTCGGGCTTCAAGTCGCGGTGCACGATGCCGAGCCGGTGAGCTTCGGCCAGGGCCTCGCAGGCTTGCAGCACCCAGCCCACGGCCTGCCCCATGTCGAGCTGCCCCACGTGCCTGAGGCGATTGGCGGTGGTCTCGCCGCGCAGGTACTCCATGGCGATGAAGGGCACGCCGCGGTACTGACCCGACTCGCCGACGCGGAGCGCGTGCTCGCTGGTCAGCTTGCCCATGGTCCGCATCTCGCGCGTGAAGCGCTTCTGGATCTCCCCGCTCAAGCACAGGCTCGGGCGCAGGAACTTCAGCGCGACGATCTGGCCGTCTCGCAGGTCGACGGCCTCGACCACGAGTCCCATACCGCCGAGGCCGAGCAGCCTGCCCACGCGGTAGCGCTCGCCGACCGTCTCACCCATCGTCAGCCACTCGGCGTCGGGACGGTCGCCCTCGCGGATCATGGGTCCTGCCGGCTCTTCACTGAGGCGCTGGGTGCTGCGCACGGCGTCCCAGTAGCTGTCGGGCTCCACGTCGTTCATCCACTCCGACGTGTCGTACTCCTCGTTCGAGCCATAGAACTCCTCGTCGATCGTCGCAGCATCGCGCAAGCGTGGCTGCGAGCGGTCGCTGAACGACGGACCCGTGTCGTGCATGGACAGCGGCGGCACCACGACGGCAGCGTGCTCTCCGGAACCGGCGGGAACGCGCGAGTTCCGCGTCGGGGCTTCGAACTCCTCGTCCAGGACGAGCTCTTCCAGTGCCCCGAGCGCTTCAGTCCTTTTCGATCGCAACGTTCTGGCCATGGTCCGCTCCTCGCGTTCCGGTAGTGCAACGAGCGAGCCAGTTCGGGACAGCGCCCCTCGGTAAAGTCCGGGAGGCGCCGCCCGATCATGGATCCGGCTCCAAACGGCCGCGACTGCACTGCACACCTCGACGCAGCTCGTGCGCTCTTTGCTCACCGCTCACCACCAACGCCGAGTGAGCTCGACCATGCAGAGTTCGCGTAGCCTCGGCGTCCCAGCGCGAGACCGAGCAGACCTTGCACGGCGCAGGTCTCGCGCGGACGCCGGCATTGGAATTCAGCCCCGAGCGGGCGATCTCGGCGCGGGGAGCACTATGCAGAACTGGCAGGGTGCGTGCGAATCGAGCCGAATTGGGCTGCGATCACAGCGCCTCTCGCCCCTGGCGGCAGCGTTCCGCATCGAGCTTCTGGCCGCCGCGGGTGAAGGTGCGGGCGGCCTGGACCAGCAAGTCGCTGGCACGCTCGCGCTCGCCCGCGGCAGTGGCCACGGCCGCACGGGCCTCGTCCAGAGCGCCGTCCCAGGTCGTGCCACGCCAGAAAGTCTGAACGCAAAGCTCGGCGCTCGAAAGGTAGTGTCGAGCGCGTCCGATTTCTCCGTCGCGGGCGCAGGCGATGGAAGCCGGAATCGCGAACGTGATCGCGCAGCTGGTGCAGGTCTCATCGCGCCCCCGGATCGCCACTTCGGCCTCCGCCACGACGCCCGCCGCTTGCAGCGCGTACGCTCCGCGCGCCTTCACACCGTACACACGGTGCAGCAAATGTCGGCGGCAATGCGGCGAGCGCCGCGCGAGCTCGAGCGCCGCGCCCAGCAGAGAGCGCGCCTGTTCGTAGTCGGCGTGATAGAGCGCGGTTTCCGCCAGTCGCGTCGTCGCCAGAGCGGCGGCTCCCGTCGAGCCGAGCTCGAGGCTCAGCCGTACCGAGCGATCGAGATGTTGCCGGGCGGCGGTGAGCTCGCCCGTCAACAGCTCGCTCTCGCCCAGCAGGCAGAGCGCGAATGCGATCGCCCGCCGGGTACCAGCGCGCTCCGCTGCGCTGAGCAGCTCTTGCGCAAACACTGCGACCTTGGCGTAGGACCCCGCTCCGTAGAGGTAGGCCTGCGCGCCGCAGAGCTGCCCCTCATGGATAGATGCGCTGAGCTCGCGCACGCGATCGGCGTCGAGCATCTGCGCGCGCACGTGATCGGGCCAGCGCCCGCGACGATGAGCCAGGAGCGAGCGTAGCTGCACCGCATCGCTGAGGGCTCTGCCCGGACCCAGCGCGCGCGCGAATGACAGGCCCTGCTCGGCGCGGCGCTCCGCGCCGTCCAGATCGCCGCGTAGCCAGTCGAGCTCCGCGCCGAGCACGAGCTTACGCACGCGATCGTGCAAGTCGCCGACATCGCCGATCTCGGAGTAGGCGTGGGCCGCCGCCTTGGTGTCGCCCAGCGCCAGCTGGGCCTCGGTCCACTGGATGCAGAGCTGTTCGCGGCGGGCGCCGCGCGCGCGACGGACGGCCTGCTCGAATGCCGACGCCGCTTCGCCTGCGCCGGTCGCCAGCAGCAGGTCGGCGCGCAGAGCCAGTAGCTCGACCTCGGGCTCACGGCGCTCGAGGGCGTGCTCGAGGCAACGAAGAGCGCTGGCGTGGGCCGCGACACCGCGCTCGTCGTAGGCCGCCTGGACCAGCCACTCCGCGGCCTGGTCATCACGCCCTGCGCGTTGCAGGTGGTGCGCGATGCTGCGCGCGGAGCCGCCGGTGCGGCTGCGAGCGAGCGCGGCCTCGGCTTCGAGCTCGCGGCGGCGCTCCTCCGGGAGCTCGCGCAGGACTGCTTCGCGCAAGAGCGTGCGACGGAAGCGAAATCCGCCCGTCGTCGTGTCGAGCAGTCGGGCTTTGCGCAGCGCTTGCAAGAGCTCGAGCGCGGCCTTCTCGGGCAACGCGGCGAAGGCAAAGAATTGCTCGCTGAGAAAGGCATCGCCCAGCACGGCTGCTCGTTCCAGCATCGCTCGCAGATCGCCGGACAGTGGCGCCAGCGATTCCGGCTCCGGCGCTGCAACGGCGGCGAGCTCGATCTCGTGGGCGCCGTCGCGCAAGCGCTCGAGCTCTGCGCGCGCTTCGGGCCGAATCGCCGCGACGAGCAGGATGCGCTCGAAGCGCGCCATCGTGGCGAGGTAGTGCAGGAGCTCGATCGTGGAATCGTCGAGCGCGTGCAGATCGTCGATGAACAGCAAGACGGGACGTTCTCTGGCCGCCAGCGTGAGCGGCTGCGCCACCGCGGAGAACACGAGCTGGCGATCAGGTCGTTCGGCGTAGGCGTCTGGCCAGCGCGGCGCTACGCCCGCCAGCCGCGCCACGGTCTGCCGCGCCGGCTCGGCGACGTGCTGGGCCAGGTCCGGACGCGAGCGCAGCAGTCGATCGAGGGGCTCCACCACCGGGCAGAAGCTCGCGTGGCCGCCACCGCCACGCAGGCTGGTGCTGCCGTCGCTGGCGGCCTCCGCCAGAAGCTCTTCGCAGAAGCGGGTCTTGCCGCTGCCGGCTTCGCCGCGCACGAGCAGGATGCCGCCCTGACCCGCTGCCGCTCGGCGCAGCAGAGCGCGCGCCTGTGTGAGCTCGCCCTCGCGCCCCATCATCCGCTCCGCGCGCGAGCTGGGCGCGGACGTCGCAGGTCCGCGCGACAGGGACTCGTACAGCTCGATGGCCTCGCTGCTGGGCGCCGCGCCGAGCTTCTTGGCGAGCGCTTCGCGGAAGAGACGAAACTGGCGTAACGCCGCGGCGCGGTTGCCGCTCTCGGCGTACAGCCGTATCAGCGCGAGCTGTGCGCGCTCGTCGCTGGTTTCGAGCTCGACGTCGTCACAAGACGTTCCGCTGCGACGGAGGAGCTCGCGATGGAGCGCTCGTGCGGACTCGCGGCGTGCTTCTGCCCAATCTGCGAGGCGATCGGCTGGCAAGAGCTCGCCGCCGTAAAGCGCCGCTGCGCTCGCACAGAGCTCCTTGCTCCGGCCAGCGAGCGCTTCCTGCGCAGCTCGCTCGAACTGCTCGAGATCGGTGTCGATCTCGGCGCCTGGCGCCAGCGCGATCTCGCGCGACACTGCGACGAGCACGTCGCTCGCCGCGAGCACGGCGCGCGCTTCGGCGATGGTTTTCTGCAATGTAGCGCTGCCGGCTTCGGCATCAGCTCGGCCCCAGAGTGCCTCGACGAGCGCTTCTCGCGCGAGCCGGTACTGGGGCGCGAGGGAAAGGATCTTGACGATGTCGGCTGAGCCCGTCAGTTGCCACGCGCTGGGAGGGATCGCGCGGCCGTCGATCCACACGCCAAATTCGCCCAAAAGGCGGATCTCGACGCGTGCGGCCCTCGATTCCCTCATGGCGCCCATATACACCGCTTCGCCCGCGGCTAGACATCAAACCGCGTGCCCGCTGGCTCGCCGCCCGAATGCCGCTATGCTCCGCGCCGGATGAGCGAAGTGATTTCACTGGGCGTCGACATGGGCGGCACGAAGATCGAGGCCGCCGTGATCCGACGCCGAGCGCGTGGCGAAAAGGTCCTGAAACCCTCGGATGCGTTCGAGGTCCTCGCGCGCCGGCGGATCCCCACCGAGCGCGACAGGGGCTACGACACCATCCTCGAGTCCACGCTCGGCTTGATCCACGCCGTCGCGCGCGAGGCAGAGGTCGATCCGCGGGCCATTCCGGTCGGTGTCGGTATGCCGGGCTCGGTCAGCCGAGTGAGCGGCTTGGTCAAGAACTCGAACACGGCGTGTCTGAACGGCAGACCGTTCCGCCAGGACTTGAGCCAGCGCCTAGAGCACGCGGTTTCCTTCGAGAACGACGCCAATTGTTTTGCGATCGCCGAGGCGCGCTTCGGTGCGGCGCGGGAGCACGTGGAAGGCGTCGTTTTCGGCGTCATTCTCGGAACCGGCTGCGGTGGCGGCGTCGTGCTGCGCGGCCGGATCTGGGGCGGTCTCCAGGGTCTCGGTGGCGAATGGGGTCACCACGCCGTGGGTCCCTGGCGTCGCCAGGAGCACTTTACGGGTAGCAGCCGCGGCACCGGCCTCTCGGAGCGGCCCCCTTGTTCCTGCGGCAAGATGGGCTGCCTCGAGCTCTACGTGAGCGGCGGCGGCGCCGAGAACGAGTATCACCGCCGCAGCGGCTCATCCCTCAAGCTGGGTGAAATCATGCAGCGCCGCGATCGGGACGACCACGCGCGCGTGGTGGTGGATGAGCTCTTCGAGGCCTTTGGACGCGGGCTTTCCAACGTCATCGATATCCTCGATCCGAGCGCGGTCGTGCTGGGAGGCGGCGTTTCGAACCTGGCCGAGCTCTATACCGAGGGCCGACAGCGCGTCGCCAAGTACGTCTTCAACGAGGAGCTCCTGACTCCAATCCTCAAACACGAGCTTGGCGACTCGGCGGGAGTGCTCGGTGCGGCACTGCTCGATGAAATGGGGGAGTCGGGCGCGTGAAATTCCCCATTCTGTTTCTCACGGCGCTGTTGCCGCTCGCCTGCTCCAACGACCCCGATTCGGGTGGAGGGCAGGCCGGCAGCGCGGGCAACACGGGCACCGCCGGGAGTGGTGGCGGCACGGCCGGCTCGGCGGGAGCTGCGGGTTCGCCTGCGGGTGGTGCGGCAGGTTCGGCTGGAGTGAGCGGTAACGCAGGAGCGAGCGGTAGCGGCGGTACGTCCGGGGCTGGCTCGGGCGGAACTGGCGGTGGCGGCGCGGGCGGAACCGGCGGCACCGGCGGCGGCGGTGACAGCTGCGCTGGCGCGCTCGTGTGCGAGGACTTCGAAGCTCAGACCGCGGACTCGCCGCCGGGCGCGCCCTGGACGGTCGAGACCAACCAGCAGGGTCAAGTCGTCGTCATGGCCGGCAACGCGCATAGCGGCACCAAGGCCCTGCGCGTCACCACCAACGGCCTCGACACCTACCAGCGCGCTTACGTTTCGGTGAGTGGCTCACCACTGTTCCCCGCCGCGGAGAACATGCTGTGGGGGCGCTTGATGATCTACACCGAGGCCGCGGCCAACGACGGCGTGCACTGGACCAACATCCAGGCCGAGGGCGAGCTCAGCCCGGGCGTTCGTGCGTTCATCCGCTATGGCGGCCAGCATCAGCAGCGCCTGATGGCCAACTACTATTCGGAAGATGGCCGGGACTGCTGGGATCACTCCGATACGGCGATGCCCCTAGGGCAGTGGGCCTGCATGGAGTGGCAGTACGACGGCCCAAACGACACCATGCGCTTCTACCTGAACGGCGTTGCCGTCGACGACATGACCGTGATGGGTACGGGCGAAGGCTGCGGCGGCGCGAACGTCTGGGACTTCCCGGTGTTCAACAAGGTGCTGGTGGGCTGGGAAAGCTACCAGACCGACGATCCGCGAGAGGTCTGGATCGACGACGTCGCGCTCGGCACCGAACGCCTCGGCTGTCCGTAAAAGGGCGGGGGAGCGCTACTTCAGCGACGCGGGGCGACTCTGGGTCGGTGCGCTGCTGGTGGTGTTGCTGGTCGCGGACGGCGCGCTGCTGCGCGGCGATGAAGGCGTCAAGCTGCCCGGAAAGCGCGGCGCATAGCGTGGAACACGCGGCTCGCTGACCGCCGCGAGCGTGTGAGCGATCGCCGTCCAGGTCATGCCGTCGCCGCCGAGCGTTTGCTGTGAGCTCATGGTGTAGGCCAGATCGCCGAGCGTGATGATGCCGAGCAGGCGTTTCTGATCGTCGACCACCGGGACGCGACGGATGCGGTACTGCTGCATCATGGCCTGGACCATGGCCGGCGTGTCACGCGCCGAACAGCACTTGACGTCGCGGGCCATCGCGCTCGACACGCGTGAGTCGCGCAGCGCAACACCCTGCAGGTGAGCCGCCATCGCGAGATCGCGATCCGTGATGATGCCGACCACCCGCTGCGCGTCATCGACGACCGGGACACAGCCACAATCGTTCTCCCACATGACTTGCGCCGCCTCGCCCATGGTGTCGTCGGGCGAACAGGCGCGCACGTCGCGTGTCATGATGTCCTCGATCCTCACAGCGGTGCTCCTTTCAGGACTCTCGGGGGGCTCTCGAAGCGCGTGGCCGAGAGCGGTCGGGGAAGGCGCGTCAGTCTAGCAGGGCCAAGGGTGTTTCGGTCGAGCCTTATCGTCACCACCCTGCGGTATATCGGCCCGCGCTTCGAGCGGAGCCGTGGCCGGTCGCGTTGCACCGCTCCCCGACGGCAGACTGGGCGACTCCTCGCGCTATACTCGTGTGAGTGGATTTCCCTGGCTACGCCGCGCAACCGGACCATGAGCTCGACCTGCTCACGGGGGCGCTGCTCATCGCCCGTGACGCTTACCCGGGCCTCGACTGGAATCAGCAGCTCGGCGAGCTCTCCGCGCTGAGCGAGCCGCTGCTGCGTCTCGGGCTGTCGCACTTGCCCGCCCGCGCACAGGCGCGAGCCCTGGCCGATCACCTCGCGTTGCGCTGCGGGTTTCGAGGCAACACTGAGGACTATTACGATCCGCGTAACTCGTTTCTGAACGACGTTCTCGCTCTGCGACGCGGCATCCCGATCTCCCTGAGCGTGCTCTACGTCGAGGTCTCGCGCCGGGCCGGGGTACGCGCCAGCGGCGTTGGCTTCCCGGGGCACTTTCTCGTTCGCCTGGACGACGGCGCCAGCCCGATCGTGATCGACCCCTTCAACGGTGGCGAGGTCCTCGACGAGACGGCCCTGTCGGCGCTCCTGAAGCGCAGCAACTACCGCCAGCCGTTCTCGCGGGAAATGCTGGCTCCCACGCCGGTCCGGCACGTGATTGCCCGCATGCTGATGAACCTGCGCGGTATTTACGCCTCCCGCGCCGACTACCCCCGGCTGCTGCTCGTCATCGATCGCTTCCTGGACCTGATGCCCGAGAGCACCGAGGAGCTGCGCGACCGCGGCTATCTCCACGCCCGGCTGGGTGCAGCCGAGGCGGCGGTCGCCGACCTCGAAGCCTACGTCGACCGGCTGCCTCACGCCGGAGACGTCGCCGAGGTGCGCCAGGCCATCCTAAAGCTCCGCGGCCGGAGCGGCACCGAGAACTAGGAGCTCGCTGGCGGGACTCCGCCGCTGGTCACCTTGGACGTCGTTCGTGGGGGCGGCACGCGCCACCCCCCTCGGCCGAAGTGTCCCCCGTCGGGGATCACGAAGCGCGTAATTCGGCCGAGCCTCCCCCCACGCGGCGTCGCCGGTTCGGCGACGAAATTCACGAACCCGCTGGCGCGGGCAATCCGCCGCTGGTCACCTTGCACTCGAAGTCGCCGAGCAGGATGTAGGCGCGCTTGCACTCCACGTCGGTGCTGGCGCTGCGCTGCCGGCCCTTTTCAGTGAGGCTGACCTGGTAGCTGAACGTTTGCGAGAACGCCGAGCGACCCTGGTTGAGCAGGCGGAAGTCCTGGCACTCTCGGCCCTCGCCGCAGGCGGCTGCCTTGGCCTTGACCTCGGCCTCGCTGTTGTCGCCGTAGGTGTTGCGCAGCCCGAGCAACGTGCCACCCAGGCACACGCCGATGACGACGACGCGCGTCAGTACCGAGCTGCCGCTCGTGCTCATCAGCCCGCCATCTCCAGCTCGAAGAACGGCGTCGGACGGTCCTTGGCCCACCACAGCCCGCAGCCCACGCTGATCAGGTGCTTGGAGAGAATCCCCCGATAATACGAGCCGTTGCGCACGTAGATGTCGGTGTCGCTGCGCACGGTGTCCACCGTCTCGCGCAGGTCCTGCCGCGTCATGATCTCCATGTAGACCAGGCCCCGCGACATGGCCGCGATGTTGGCCACCGCGGGCGCCACGTCCGGATCGGGCAGGTACTGCAGGACACCCTGACAGATGATGAGGTCGTGCTTCTTGCGGTCACGCCAGCGTGCGATGTCACGGTGCTGGTAGCCGTGCTTCTTGCACATCACCTGGCTGACCTCGGTGCCGGTGTACTCGGTCTTCTTGGCGTGCTTCTCGATCCACTGCTTCCACAGGCCGACGCCCGCGCCGATGTCGAGCACGCTCTTCATCTCGACCTTGTTGTACTTCGCGAAGGCAAACACGAACTCACAGAGGTGGGCGTGCTCCTCCGGAGAGATGACCCGGGTCTCCTTCGACTCGTAGAAACGGTGGTAGTAAGCCTCGTCGAAGCGACGGAACCGATCCATGGGAGCTCCGAGTCTACTCCGAGTCGAGCGGACCTTTGCTGATGCTGGAAAGCGTTCTGGCACTCTTTTTTTGGGGTGGCGGTCCGCAGCTCGGCGCCTGCCGCTTTCCCGGGCGCCCGGCGGCTAACCAGCGGTAATTGCTTATATAAATTTTAGTTGCATGCTTGCGAAAGTATGCAAATTTATCTCCCATGGCAGCCGCCCAGGATGCCCGCTTGCAGCTCTACCGACTCCTCAGTGAGCCGGCGCGCCTACGCCTGCTCGCGCTGGCGGCGGAAGAAGAGCTCGCGCTCGGGGAGATCGCCGAGCTCCTCGGCGAGCCTCTGCCGAACGTTTCGCGCCACGCCGCGCCGCTGCGGCAAGCGGGTCTGCTCTCCGAGCGGCGGCAGGGCACGCGCACGCTGGTCCGCCTCGATTCCTCGGCGGCGGGCGACGCGGTCGTGCGCGACGCCGTCAGCGCCGGCCGCGAGCTCTGTGCACGCGAGGGCAGCCTGAGCCGCATCCCGGAGGTGGTGCGGGCTCGTGACGAACGCACCCGAGAGTTCTTCGCGCGGCCAGCCAGCGACGCGTCCCTCGACTACGCGCCCGAGCTCGGTGCTTACCTCTTCGCGCTGGGGCTGCTGGTCGAGTCCCGCAGCCTGGCGGTCGACGCCGGGACCGGCGATGGCGCGCTGATCGACGCTCTGGCGCCGATCTTCGAACGCGTGGTCGCCCTCGACCGCAGCGAGGCGCAGCTCGACCGCGCGCGCCGGCGCGTCGCCGAGCGTGGCTACCAGAACGTCGCGCTGATCTCGGCCGAGGCCGATGCTCCGCAAGTGCTGAAGGCGGTCGGTACCGGCGCCGATCTGGTCGTCGCAGCGCGCATGCTGCACCACGCCCCGTTGCCGCGCGCCACGCTGGTGGCGCTGACCGAGCTGCTCAAGCCCGGCGGGCGAATCCTCGTCATCGAATACGATCGCCATGCCGACGAGGCGCTGCGCGAGCGCCAGGCCGACGTCTGGATGGGCTTCGACCCCGACGAGCTCGTGCAGCACGCCAGGGCAGCCGGGCTCGAGGGCGCCCAGGTCCTGCGCATCCCGGCCGGCTACGTGAGGAGCGAGATCGACGGCCATCTCGCATGGCAGGTACTGTCCGCAACGCGCTCGCCTCGTAGCGGTCGCCCGGCAAAAGCCGACGACTCCAAGATCAAACACGCCGCTCCGCGCGGCTCGTGATTCAGCAGATTCGAGAACAGATAGAAGGAGAAGCATCGACAATGGCACAGAGTGCAATCGCAGAAGGCGCGCAGGCGCAGGACCAGCGCAAGCGCAAGCAGCAGAGCGTGCCCACCCAGACGGGCAAGACGTATCGCGTCGCCGACATCTCGCTCGCGGAGTGGGGCCGCAAGGAGATCGAGATCGCCGAGACGGAGATGCCGGGCTTGATGGCGCTCCGCGCCGAGTACGGCGCCTCTAGGCCGCTCAAGGGCGCCCGCATCGCCGGCTGCCTGCACATGACGATCCAGACGGCCGTGCTGATCGAGACGCTGAAGGCTCTCGGCGCCGAGGTCACCTGGACGTCGTGCAACATCTTCTCGACCCAGGATCACGCCGCGGCCGCCATCGCCAAGGTCGGCATCCCCGTGTACGCGTGGAAGGGCGAGACCGAAGAGGAGTACGACTGGTGCCTGGCGCAGCAGATCTTCGCGTTCGAGGGCGGCAAGGGCCCGAACATGATCCTCGACGACGGCGGCGATCTCACGATCTGGATCCACAAGAAGCATCCGGAGCTGTTCAGCGGCCCTGACCCCATCCGCGGCCTGAGCGAGGAGACGACCACGGGCGTTCACCGCCTGTACGAGATGTTCAAGAAGGGCGAGCTCAAGTGCCCGGCCATGAACGTCAACGACTCGGTCACGAAGAGCAAGTTCGACAACCTCTACGGCTGTCGCGAGTCACTGACGGACGGCATCAAGCGCGCCACGGACGTGATGTTCGCCGGCAAGGTCTGCGTCGTGGCCGGCTACGGCGACGTCGGCAAGGGCTGCGCCCAGGCCATGCGCGGGCTCGGCGCGCGCGTGCTGATCACCGAGGTCGATCCGATCTGCGCGCTGCAGGCGGCGATGGAGGGCTACCAGGTCGTGACCATGGAGGAGGCCGCTCCCCAGGCCGACATCGTCGTGACGGCCACGGGCTGCTGCGACGTGGTGCGCTCCGAGCACCTCAAGGTGCTGAAGAACGAGGCCATCCTCTGCAACATCGGCCACTTCGACAGCGAGATCGACATGGCCTGGCTCGAGTCGCAGCCGGGCATCAAGGAAGAGAACATCAAGCCGCAGGTCGATCACTTCATCTTCCCCGACGGCAAGAAGATCATCGTGCTGGCGCGCGGTCGCCTGGTGAACCTCGGCTGCGCCACTGGCCACCCGAGCTTCGTGATGAGTGCCAGCTTCACCAACCAGGTGCTGGCGCAGATCGCCCTGTTCGGCGAGAAGTTCCCGCTCGGCGTGCATATCCTGCCGAAGAAGCTGGACGAGAAGGTGGCTCGCCTGCACATCGGCAAGCTGGGCGTGAAGATCGATCGCCTGAGCGCCAAGCAGGCCGAATACCTCGGCGTCTCGGTCGAGGGCCCCTACAAGCCGGACCTGTATAGGTACTGAGCTCGAAAGCGGGCAAAAGCGGCGGCGAGGGCCTGGTGGCTCTCGCCGCTCGCGTTTTTGTGCCGCTCGGCTAGCATGCTCGTTTCATGACGCCTGGAGAGAAGAACATCGTCAAATCTCTGGTGGCCGTGGCCTGGGCCGACGGCAAGGTGGAGGCCCCGGAGGCCAACGTGATCGAGGGTCTGCTGGCGGGGTTCGACGCGACCCCGGCCGAAGAACAGGAGATCCTCGACTACGCCAAGAGCAAGCGCACCTTCGCCAACGACATCCCCGTCGCCGAGCTGTCGCTGGAGGACAAGGAGCTCTTGCTGGCCAACGCCGCGCTGCTCACGCACGCCGACGGCGATCAGAGTCCCGAGGAGAAGGCGCTGCTCACTCGTCTGAGCGCGACGCTCGGCTTCAGCGCCGAGCAAGCCCAGGCCATCCTCGACTCCGCCGGCGACGGTGCGCTGCAGCTCAGCCCACGGTCGTTGCGGGGGGCGGAGGAGTAAGGCCCACTGGCGGCCTGACGCCGAGACCCGACACGCCGCCCGAGACGATGAAGGTCATGAGCTCGGAGCTCGGCACGTTGACCGGTTCGACGAGCTCGCGCGGCGCCAGCACGAGGTAGCCGGCAAAGTTGTACGACTGAGGGAAGTACACGGCGACGTGGCCGGGTAGCGCCAGCCCATCGAGCGAGTCGCGGGTGACGAAACCGAGCACCTTGAGCTCGCCCACGCGCACCGTCACCGGGCGATTGAAGCTCTTCTTCTCGCCTACGAAGGCGCCGACCATGTCCTTGAGCGAGCTGTAGACGAGCTTCACCAGCGGCACCGATTTGAGCAGCCGATCGGTGAAGTCCACGACCGTGCGACCGACCACGTTGGAGGTCAGAAAGCCGACAACGGTGAGCAGCGCCACCGTGATGAGCAGGCCGAGACCGGGTACGGGCGCCGGCAGCAGGTGATCGATCGCCTGCAGCGTGGAGTACACGATGTAGATCGTCAGGCCCAACGGCGCGGCCACCAGACAGCCGCGAACGAAGTAGCGGAAGAGCGCCCTGGGGGTCATGCCCCCACCGTACTCCGCTCTGGCTTGGCAGCGGCAGGTGTCCGCGATAAACGCTTCCGCGTCATGCGCAAAGCCCTGCTCGTCGCCCTGGTTTTCGGGGCAACCGCCTGCAACCAGAAGGTCCCTGAGCCCGAGGCCAGCGCCCCGCCTCCGCCGCCGGTCCAGACCTCGGCAGCAGCAGCGGCGGAGCCGGCGCCGGCCGCGTCCAGCGCGGGCGCCAAGGAGCTCGTCAAGGAAGACCAGAAGCCCGGCAAGGGTAAGGCCGCCAAGAAGGGCGACAAGGTCAAGGTGCACTACACGGGCACGTTGCTCGACGGCACCAAGTTCGACAGCTCACGCGATCGTGACGAGCCGTTCGAGTTCACGCTCGGCCAGGGCGAGGTGATCAAGGGCTGGGACGAAGGCGTCGTGGGTATGAAGGTAGGCGGCAAGCGCAAGCTCACCATCCCCGGCGATCTCGCCTACGGCAAGCGCGGCAGCCCACCCAAGATCCCGGCCGACGCCACGCTCGTCTTCGAGATCGAGCTACTCGGCATCGAGTAGTCAGCTAGAAGTTGTTCGACTGCCAGGTGGCGAGTCGTTCGAGCCCGATGATGCGCTGCACCACGAAACGCTCGGCTGGCGTCAGCGCATCGGCGCGCTGGCGAAGCTCCTCGCTGTAATCACGCAGCAGCGGGAGGTCGATGCCCTTCACCCGCCGCAAGAGCGCGTACATGTCGTCGACCAACGCCAGCGGCAGCGGTGTTCGCAGGCACTGGTAAAGCCGGATGGTGTAGTCGATCCAGGACGGCTTTCCGGTCGAGCCCGCGATCTTGAGCGCGTAGCCGGCGGCGGCCCGGGCCATGTCCGCCTGTGGACGCTTGCCGTGCAGTGCGTCGTTCAGCGCCGAGTGCAGGTGGGCGCCGATGATGTGCTCGGCTTCTTCGCCGCGTCCGAGAGCCAGGGCCTTGTCGACCACGCCCGCCAGAAGCTGAAATACGTCTGCGCTGCGCGTGGCCACCGACGGATCGTCTTCGCCGAAACTCTCACGGTAAGCCTGACCACCCACGAGGGTGATGCCGCCGCGCTCCTCCACCGGCTCCTCGACCTCAGCGAGGACGAAGTTCTCGTCGCCGATGGTCAATGTGTCGCCGCTCTTCAGGCGGTAGGAGCTCTTGACCTTCTGCGAGTTGACGTAGACGCCGTTGCGGCTGCCCATGTCGTCGACCAGCACGCCCAGGTTGGTCTGGGTCAGGCGAGCGTGCTGGCGCGAAACCAGGTTGCTCGTGATCTGGATATCGCAGGACGAGCTTCGGCCGATGGTGATCTGGCTACGATTGAGCCGGAACTCGTTCGCACCGTTGCGCAGGACATAGACGATCTTCGTGCGGGTACGAAAACCGCTGTCGGAGGCTCGGTTGAGTGTGTACGCCGGATCGTCGCCCACTTCGGCCTACATATATAACGCTCGTATTTCTGGCGGTCTACAAATCTTGCACACCTGGACAGGTGGGCTGATGTATCCGTTCGGAACTGCTTGGGATTCTATTCGGCGCGGGGATAACTACCCAGCACTTTGACGCTCGAACACTGCGCTCCGAGTCGCTCGAGAGCACGTGTTACCTGCGGCTCGGAGCGGTGTCCCTCGATATCCGTGAAGAAGACGTACTCCCATCGGCGCCCAGGCGCTGGTCGCGACTCGATGCGGGTGAGGTTGATGTCTTCGGCGTCGAAGGCCTCGAGCGCGCGCCGCAGCGC
The DNA here is from genome assembly GCA_035539475.1 of Polyangiaceae bacterium. GTDB lineage: Bacteria > Myxococcota_A > Polyangia > Polyangiales > Polyangiaceae > PMG-095. The sequence goes on along the minus strand of DATLIL010001299.1, from coordinate 1,692 downwards.
TCCGCGTTCGTGGGCGGTGGTGAAGGCGAGGCTGGTCTTGTCGCGGCCGGTGGGCGCAGCGTCCTCGCGCGCGACGATCACGAAGCGCGTGGCGTTCTCGGCGCGGTCCTGGACCTCGGCCAGCACCGTCAGCCCGTTGAGCTTCGCGGCCAGCGCGCTGGAGATGGCAGCCGTGCCCGGCTCCGTTGCCGCCTGTCGCGCGGCGCTGCTGGTAGAAGCGGCCGCAACGAGCTCGGCCTGCGGCAGGTTTTGCGCCAGCCAGCGCCGGCATTGGGCTAGCCCCTGCGGGTGGGAGTAGACCCGCCTGATGCTGGAGAGGTGCTGCTCGCGCGTGCCCAGGCACTGCGCGATCTCCAGCACGATCTCGCCTTTCAGCTTCACGTCGTTCTGCAGCAGCGAATCCTGTGTCGAGGTGACGCCACCCTCGGTCGAGTTCTCTATCGGCACGACGCCTGCCTCGGCGCTACCCGACGCCACGGCCTCGATCACTGCGGCAATGGTCGGTAGGTCGACCTCGTCCGCGTCGGGAAAGGCGCTGCGCGCTGCGGCGTGAGTGTGCGTGCCGGCCGGTCCGAAATAGGCGACGCGCATGTCAGCCTCGGTTCTTTTCGAGTACGGCGCGGATCACACTGGCGGCGTGGACGCGCGCGTAGTCCTTCCAGCCCAGGAGCTCGGCCGTGCCTTCGACGATCGCCGCCCACGAGTCGATCTCGTCGTGCAGCATGCGCGTGACGTACACGGCGCGCTCGAGCGGCATCCGCTTGCGCACGCTGCTGGGCAGTCCCGAGTGAACGACCGAGGCGGCCGCTCGCAGCGCGATCTGCAAGCGGTCGTCACGCGGCAGCTCGCGAACGGCGACGTGTGCTCGGTGCACGAGGTGGGCCACTCGCAGGATCTGCGGATCCGTGGCGCCGCCGAGCGCGAAGGCAGCCCAGGTCCGCGCGATCGCAGCTTGTTCGCCTGGGTTGACCGTGCCGCGGGCGATGCGCGTCTCGAGCCAGTCCGCCAGCGCGCGCGCCGCACGCATCCACTCGGGAGCCGTGGGCGGAAGGGACTCGCGTAGCTTGCGCGCCTCGCGCTCGACCTGCTCGGTGGTCTCCGGCGGCAGCTCGGAGGTCCGCGCCAGACGCGCCAGCTCCTCGCTCGGCGGAGCGAACGGCGAGAGAGTCTGGTGGGGATCGACGGGGAAGGGCTGGCTCTGCGCGTCGCCGAACAGCGGCCAGGTGATCTCGAAGTTTCGTTGTCGTTGTCCGCTCATCTGGGCTCGACCCCCTGCGAGGCCGCAGGGCGAATTACTTCAGGATATCCGTCAGACTCTGCAGCCGCAATGCGAGCCCCATGTCGCCTTCGATTCTGAGCTTGCCGGCGAAGAAGAGGGCCTGACCGTTGGCTCGACCCTCGAACAGGTCCAGGGCGTCGGCCACGGTCATGCGGATGGTGCACTCCGCCGGTCCGTCGCCTTCCTTGACGCTGAAATCGTTCTTCAGATCGACGACGAAGGTCGCCGCACCATCGCCCTCGAGGGCGAACTTGTAGACAGCCCCAATACCCTGCAAGTGGTCTTTCTTTTCAGCCACTTTGCCCGCCAGGCGGTTCATCAGATCGGTACCCGTCGTCATGACCCCCCTTATACTTCCAGCACAACGCGATCCCAGCAGATTTCTGGGCTACTTGCCGTTCGGGGCTGGAACG